>JBFLXP010000095.1:0-9652 GCA_040757315.1 Nitrospirota bacterium | reverse complement strand
TCATGACCGGCACCTTCATAGTAACTGGAGGAAATGGCGTGATACCCGACATTGGGAAAGGCGGGGAAAGTGGGGCGTCCATGACTATAGCCCTCGCCCGCAAAAAGAGAGACGGGAACTGAGAAGTCAAAGGCAGAAGGAATATCAACAAAGGCCTGAGGTTCAGCGGCACCAGCAACAGATGCGAGAGATGAAAAAACAGCCACGGGTTCAGAAACTTCAGCGACAACAGAAACCCCTAAAACAGCAAACCCAGCCCCGCGGCCAGCAGCGCCGTGAGAAACAACACAAGAAGTCTCAGCGGGGACCCGATCAAGGAGAGAGAGAATATCGGAGGTAGGAGAACCTGGGAGCATCTTGAAAAGCACAAAACTTCTTTGCCAAATGAATCAGGGCTCGCTTTTTGGATAGAAAAGAGGATTGGTGGCGGTGCAGGGATTTGAACCCCGGACACTGCGGATATGAGCCGCATGCTCTAACCAACTGAGCTACACCGCCGTATAAAGACAGAATCCAGTAAGCAGGTAAACAGTAAGCAGAAAAATTCAGTAAAAACGAAAAAATATTATAACAAAAGACAAAACTTTAATGAAAGAGTTCGAATCTGCGCGTTCGGATGTTGATGAGGATGCCTATGGCGATGAGATTTGAAAGGAGCGCTGTGCCTCCGTAACTCATGAAGGGAAGCGGTATCCCCACGACCGGCGTCAGGCCCAGGGTCATGCCCACATTCACGAAGAAATAGATCAGGAACATCGATGTTATCCCAAAAGCGAGCAATCTTCCGAAGTCGTCCTTGGCTTTCCTGGCAGTATCAAGCCCCCTCAATATCAATATTAGATAGAGTATTAAGAGCATCGCGCTTCCCAGGAAGCCCCATTCTTCCGCGTACACGGCAAAAATAAAATCGGTATGCTTTTCAGGGAGAAACCGGAAAGGGCCCTGGGTTCCCTGCATGTATCCTTTCCCGAAAAATTTCCCCGATCCCACCGTGATCTTCGATTGATTCAGATGATAGCCAATCCCGGAGGGATCGACGCCGGGTTCCATGAAAGCGACGAGCCTGCTCTTCTGGTAATCTTTCAAACCCTGCCAGAATATGCTGCCGAGAAAAGGGAGCGATATCAGGCCGATGATTATGAAGAGCACGGCTACTCTCCTGTAAAGACCCCGGGCAAACACGAGCGTTACGAACAGAGCCAGAATGACGAGGCCCGTACCAAGGTCTGGCTGCTTCACAAGAAGGACAAGAGGAACGGCGGTTATAACAACGAATGTTCTGAGCAATGATAGTGTGTCGAGAGGTGGCTTCATCAGGCTCAGGTAATGAGCGAGCATGACGAGGTACGCAAGCTTGAAGAATTCCGAAGGTTGAAAGGAAAGCGGCCCGATACTCAGCCATCTCTGCGCTCCCATTCCGATCCTTCCGGCAATAAAAACGGCGATGAGCAGAAAGATGCCTACCACGTAAATCACCGGAGCAAGTCTGCTTAACCATATATAATCGAACCTGACGATGAAGAAGAGAGCCACGATTCCAAGGACGAGCCATGTTACCTGTTTGATATAAAAAGAAGAATGTTCTTCCGCTGCGATCGGCCTTGTTGCGCTGTATATGGTAAGAACCCCAATGAACGAGATGACAAGTGTCACGGCGAGCGTCAGCCAGTCGAAATTTTGAATCAGTCTCCGGTCGATTTTAAACATTGTTCAATGTAACAGAAAAAGGGACGATTAGAAAAGGACTAAAGTGTGGTTACTCTGGTCAAAGCGGATTCATCGTTTGGGATTTAGAATTTGGTGTTTGGAATTTCTCCTACGGAGGGCATTTTGCGCAGACTGACACAAATAATGATGTGGACAGATACCGGTCTCCCCTGTCCGGAAGGAGGACAACGATTACGCCTTCTTTCAGCTCGCTCGATCTTCTGAGGGCTATGTGCATCGCCGCTCCGCTGGACATGCCGACGAACATCCCTTCCTTTACAGCAAGCTTCCTCGTGGTATCGAACGCCTCTTCGTCGTTCACGTAATAATGCTCGTCCAGCATACCGGGATCGAATATCTTCGGCACGATAGACTCCGACATATTCTTAAGCCCTTGTATGCGGTGGTGCGCCACCGGTTCCACGCCGACAATTTTTATATCCTTATTGAATTCCTTGAGTCTTTTTCCCACGCCCATGAGCGTCCCGGTCGTGCCCATCCCTGCTACGAAATGCGTAATGCGTCCGCCCGTCTGTTCGATGATCTCTTTGCCTGTCGTCTCATAATGGGCGAGGACATTGGCTTCGTTGTCAAACTGGTTAGGCATGAAGTAGCGGTTGGGTTCTTCAGCGAGGATCTTGTGTGCCAGGCGGATAGCCCCATCTGTGGCCTCCTCGGATGGGCTCAGGATGAGCTCGGCGCCGAAAGCCTCCAGGATTCTTCGCCGCTCAATGCTCACACAGGCCGGCATAGTAAGTTTCACCCTGTATTTCTTGGCAGAGGCCACCATCGCGAGGCCGATTCCGGTATTCCCGGAAGTCGCTTCGAGGATGATCTTGTCCCTCGTCAGTTTCCCCTCTTTCTCTGCGGCTTCTATCATGTAAAGTGCGATCCGGTCTTTGACGGAGCCGCCGGGGTTGTTTCCTTCGAGTTTAGCGAAAAGCTTTACGTTGGGGTTCGGATTGATTTCAAGGCCCGTGATAGGTGTGTTACCGATACATTGAAGAATTCCCATTATTTATTATACTGGAATCTTCCACAGCACGGTCAAGGGGAGCAGCCGCGGGAACGGTTTCCGGTTCTTCGCTTTTTGGCAACAGGTAAGCTTCTATCGCCTTCTTCGCAATCGGAGCGGCAGCGGCTCCTCCGTGACCCCCGTGTTCGACGAAAACCGTAAGAGCGATTTCGGGTTTTTCGACAGGGGCGAACGCCACAAACCAAGCATGGTCTCTGAAGCGTTCCTGATAAGAAAGTCCGCTCTTCATCGCAACCACCTGAGCAGTCCCGGTCTTGCCTCCGATCGGTATCGACGATCTTGCTGCCCATCCGGTCCCACCGTTTTCATTCACGACACCGAAGAGTCCTTTTTTTACCGCCTCTATGCTTTCATGCCTTGCTTTCACCTTCCCCGTCAGAACCGGCTCGGAATCCTTGATAAGAGTCGGTTTATATATATTCCCTCCGTTTGCCACAGCACCCATCATGAGCGCCAGTTGTATCGGGGTGACGGCTACATATCCCTGTCCTATGGCCGCATTGTATGTTTCTCCCAGATACCAAGGCTCCTTTTTCGTCTCCAGTTTCCATTGCGAACTCGGGATGAGTCCCTGCCTCTCCCTCGCCAGTTCTATGCCGGTTTTAGTTCCGAGGCCAAAGTCCACTGCATAATCATGCATCTTGTCGATTCCGAGCCGTCTTCCAACTTCATAAAAGAAGACATCGCAGGATTCCACTATCGCCCTGTGCAGGGATACCGTTCCGTGGCCCTCGCTGCGCCAGCAGCCGAAACGCCATCTGCCGAAGCTGATTCCACCTCGGCAGGTGACCCTGGTATCAGGGGCAATGACTCCCTGATCTAACCCGGCGATGGCAGTGATGATCTTGAAAGTCGAGCCCGGCGGATACTGACTCTGAAGCGCCCTGTTCAGCATAGGCTTCTTGACGTCCCCTGTGATCCTATCCCAATCCTCGTACCTTATGCCTTTAGTAAAAAGATTGGGGTCGAAAGAGGGCCTGCTGATCAGTCCGAGTATCTCTCCGGTTTCAGGTTTCAGAGCAACGAGAGCGCCTGCCCGGTCGCCGAAGGCTTGCTCGGCCGCCTTCTGGAGGTTGATATCGATACTGAGAGTAATGTCCTTTCCCTTGATGGGAGTTTTCTCTTTAAGGAACCGTATCTCCCTGCCGAGAGCGTTCACTTCGATGACCCGCTCGCCGGGCGTGCCTCTCAGCACACCGTCAAAAAGCTTCTCAACGCCCCACTGGCCGATAAACGTATCGAGTGGAATATCCTTGAAGGCTGGGTCCTTGGCCTGGGACTCGCTCAGCTTGCCGAGATAGCCGATCAGGTGGGCTGCAACATCACCATATATATAGTCTCGGCTGACTTCAATATCGATGAACAGGCCGGGGAAATCGGACCTTCTCGCTTCGATGCATGCCACCTCTTCGGAGGATAAGCCCTGTTTCAGGCGAATGGGAACAAAGGGACTCGAACCGCTCTTGCGCATCCTATCGGCAATTTCTTCCACAGATATGTTTAAGAGCTCTGAGAGCGCATGGAAATCGTTCCCTTCAAACTCACTCGGAATTATGGACGCCGAAAAATAGGCTGTATTCTTGACGAGGGGGATGCCGTTTCTGTCGTAGATAATACCCCTCGGCGCCGGCATATTGATGATCCTCATCCTGTTAGCCTCCGACAGCCTTCTATATTCGTCCCCTTGTAGAAGCTGTAATTGCCAGAGTCTGAGGGCGAGAAAGAAAACCAAGAGAATGACTATGTAGCTCAGGATCGTTATCTTTTCGGATGTCTCTTTCTTTTGCACGTTTCTGCCCTACGCACTCTCCTGAAGTGCGGAAGGTTTCAAGAAGACACCCAGAGGAGCGTTAATAAGCGACTGCATTACGATGACAAAAGAAGCTGTTCCAAGTCCCGCCGGCGGCTTGTCAAAGATGCTTCTCAAGATGAATACAAATGAACTGTCGATGAGAGTCAGGATCGCAATGCTCAGAATCCCAAGATAGGGAGTCCAGATAAAGAACCTGTTGTAGATAAAGGAAGAAAGGTATCCGATGAGACTTTTGCTGAGAAGATGCGGACCGAGGAAAGCACCCGAAAGGCTGTCTTCGATTATCCCTATCAGGGAACCGGTCAGCATGCCTTTCAGCTCCCGCCCCCTCAGCCCGGCATAACAGGCCAGGAGGACGGTAAGGTTAGGTGCGATTTGAAAAAAGGAAAGACTGCCCTGAAGCATAAGAACAAGGAAGAAGACGACTGCGCCCGCCGCGTATCTCATCTCTTCCTGATGATTCCTACGACTTCCAGCTTCGCGTTATCGACAAATGGGGTGATTTCGATCTCCTGAAAAACTCCCGCTTCTTTTTTATTCACCCGCGACACATAGCCGAGAGGAATGCCGGGCGGAAAGAAGGCATCCAGTCCGGATGTTACCACGACAGCGCCCTCCTTCACATTTTCTTCGTGAGGGATATATTTCAGCACGCATTTTCTGGAACCCGTCCCCGAAAGGATACCCTCGGTTCTGCCATCCTGAAGCCTTGCGGCAGCAGAAAAACTGATATCATTGATGAGGAGCAGAAGTGCGTATGAATCAAAGACGCTGGATATCTTTCCCGCGATACCCATCTCCGTGATCGCGATCATGTCTTTCCGGATGCCTTCTGAAACCCCCTTGTCGAGGATCACCGTCTTTGACCAAAAATCAGAACTCCTGCCGATAACTCTTGCCGTCGTAATATAGTTCGGCTCTCTTTCCTTCAGCTCAAGAAGCTCGCGGAGCCGCTTGTTCTCCTGGAGGGCCTCCTTGTATGCCTGTTTTTCCTTCAGCATTGCGGCAAGCTCTTCCCTCAGCCGGACGTTTTCCTGTTCCCTGAGCAGCATTCTTCTGAACGGAGAAGACAGGAATTCCTTCAGTGATGCCTTAACGTCATGAAATCCATTGAGGACTACGTGAAGCGGTTTTAGCGGCAACAGGTGTTGCCTGTTGCTCTGATAGGTCATCAAACTGAAAGATATGAAGACAATGACAAGAAGAATAAGAAGGAGCCACCTCTTCGGCATCAGAGATTGATGGCAACTCTGCGCAGGAGGTCGATCTCGTCAAGCATTTTTCCGACGCCGCGGACCACGGCAGTCAGCGGATCTTCCGCAACAAAGACGGGCAGACCGGTCTCTTCCCTGATAAGAAGGTCGAGACCTCTGAGAAGAGCTCCTCCTCCTGCAAGGATGATTCCTTTGTCGACAATGTCGGAAGCGAGTTCCGGGGGCGTATTTTCGAGAACGACTTTGATGGTATCGAGTATCACATTGACCGGTTCCGTGAGGGCCTCCCTGATTTCATCCTCGGGGATAGTGATTGTCTTCGGTATCCCCGATATGAGGTCTCTTCCCTTTACCTCCATTGTCCTCTTGTCGCTGCCCTCTGTCCGATAGGCGGAACCGACATTGATCTTTATCTGCTCAGCGGTCATATCGCCTATCATCAGGTTGTATTTCCGCTTGATAAACGCCATAATGGCTTCGTCCATCTTGTCGCCGCTGGCGCGAACCGCCTTACTGTATACGACTCCGTCAAGAGATATAACGGCAACGTCCGTCGTCCCGCCGCCGATGTCGACAATCATGTTCCCCGAGGGTTCGCCGACAGGAAGGCCGACGCCTATCGCCGCCGCCATCGGCTCACCGATGAGATAGACTTCACGTGCTCCGGAGACCTGTGCGGCGTCTTTCACAGCCCGCTGCTCGACCTGCGTTATGCCCGAAGGAACACCGATGATCACTCTCGGCGACACGAAACTTCTCCTGTTATGGACTTTGGTGATGAAGTATTTCAACATTTCGCCGGTCGCATCAAAGTCTGCGATAACGCCGTCTTTCATCGGTCTGATCGCCATAATGTTCGCAGGGGTTTTGCCGAGCATCCTTTTAGCCTCGGCGCCGACGGCGACGGGCTTTTTATCTTCTTTCCGGAGAACTACAACAGAAGGCTCGTTGCATACTATGCCTTTGCCCTTCATGTAAACAAGGGTATTGGCCGTGCCCAGGTCTATGGCAAGATCGTTCGAAAACATGCCGAGTATCTTATGGAAAAACATCACACCTCCTGTTTCATGTGAGAGCTTTCAACTACGAGAGTCCCTGCGATCTCATCACCTATGCGCATGCCGTTCTTGCTTCCAAGCAGTACGATGAACTCCAGGGCGCATACAACAAGAATAATAATCCATCCAAACCACAGCACCTCATATAGAAAGTATCCGAGAGCGAGCGTACTGTTTCTGAAGACAGACTCTCTGAACGTGCAGGATTTGAATGTGGCGGCGGAGACAACTCTGAGCCCTATTAGTTTTTTGCCGATGCTTCTCCCGTCAAAGAAACCATCCCCTATAAGAAGATAGGCAAGTCCGGCATAAAAACCGGCCTTCGGCACTATCTCGGCCGCTGCTGCAATAATAATGAAGTCGAGGATCCTGGCGATAACTCTTACAAACAGTCCTGCCCGTTCAAATTCCTCAGACATTCAGAAATTTTAACAAAGAGATGTCCATTTTTTCAAGGAGAAGAGCGGAACACGTAAATAGTCAGTTATCAATGATCAGTGATCAATTAACGTCCAAATGCAGCGATAAATGAAAACGACTGTTTGATTTGGGGTCATTCCGAGCACCTTATAGAGGTGCGAATCCCAGTGCCGGGATGTGCTGCTCGCAATGACGATCATTACCTATGGTTTGAGTAACAATTGATTAAATTGAACCTGTCTGGGGTGATTGTATTTTCCGGCGATTTAGTTTAATCTGTTTCTTTCATATTGTCAGTTCATTATGAACTTTGGGAGGGGTTCATGTGGAGATAGTCCTTGCCACAAGAAATAGGAAGAAGATAGAGGAGATAAGAAGGATCGTCCAAGGAATGGACATGAAGATCCTGACCCTCGATGACTTCCCGGGATGTCCGGAAGTCGAGGAGGACGGCGATACTTTTGAGGAAAATGCCGTCAAGAAAGCCTCGGCAGTTGCGCTTTTTGCTGGAAAAACGGCTCTTGCCGACGATTCCGGGCTCGAAACGGACTTTCTTGGGGGGGCGCCTGGAACCCGTTCTGCGCGGTACGCGGGTGAAGACGGGAACGACAGAAAGAATATCGAGAAATTGCTCTTTGAGATGCGGGGCGCTCCCCCCGGCGTGCGGAAGGGAAGGTTTGTCTGTTGCATTGCTCTCGTCCTGCCTGATGGAAAGGTGGAGACCTTCATGGGATACGCGGATGGCACGATAGCGACGGAGCCGAGGGGAAATAGGGGATTCGGATACGACCCGGTCTTTTACCCCGAGGGGTTTTCACGGACATTCGGAGAAATGAATGAGCAGGAAAAAGATGCGCTGAGCCACCGGGGAAAGGCCTTGGGCAAGCTGAAAAAATATTTAGAATCAATGTCTTGATGCATTACCGGAGAATCCAAATTCGGTCGATAAGTAATTCTTATCTATTTATCAGAAATATGAATTTGACTTAAGAAGAACCGGTGAATATAGTTATATGTCTGTTTTTTTTATTGTTTAGCGAAGTTCTGCCACACTGTATTTAATTTTTAGAAACAAGCACATTTGTTTGGGGAATGTGTTTTTGTTTTTTAGCTGCTGGGCAGCTAAGCCGTTTTTATAATTTTCATCAATAAATTCAACGGGGGTAAAGCTATGAGAATTGTGTTGCTCGGTGCACCGGGTGCTGGGAAAGGGACACAGGCTAAGATGCTGATAGGGAAGTACAAAATTCCCCAGATATCCACAGGTGACATCCTCAGGAAAGCAGTGGCGGATGGTACTCCCCTCGGCAAAGAGGCAAAGGCCATCATGGAAAAGGGAGAACTTGTTCCCGATAAGATAGTCCTTGGTCTTGTCCAAGAGAGAGTGAAGCAGGACGACTGCAAAAGCGGATTCATCCTTGACGGATTCCCAAGAAATACCGCACAGGCAGAGGCCCTCGACAAGTTGTTGGGCAACCTTAACATGCCGCTTACGGGCGCTCTGAGCGTTGACGTTCCGAAGGAAGACCTCATGAAACGGCTTACCGGAAGACGGACATGCAAGAGTTGCCAGCAGATGTACAACGTCTATTATTCTCCTCCAAAGAAAGAAGGCGTATGCGATAAATGCGGCGGAGAACTATTTCAGAGAGGAGACGACAAAGAAGAGACGATCAAGAAAAGACTTGATGTTTATGACGCCCAGACGGCTCCGCTCATCGACTACTATGGTAAGAAAGGCATTCTCAAGACCGTTGTGGGAACGGGAAACATAGACGAAATCTTCAAGAAAGTCTGCAATATCCTGGAGGGTAAGTAGAACATACCTTAATCAATAAAAGGAGGATACAATGGAAAACATTGGACACGGCGGTAAGGAAATTGTTGAACGGATTCTACCCAAAGACACAGCTATCAAGAGGCTGGGCGAGTTAAAGGCAGCCGGGGCAAAGGTGCTTGATGTCCGCGCACAGATTGCGACAGAGGTCATTGACATCGCGTACGGCTTTTTTACGCCGATCGAAGGGTTTATGACAAAAGCGGACGTGGATGCGGTCTGTGACAGGATGACCCTCGCGGACGGAAAAACCGTGTGGAGCATCCCCATAGTCTTCGACATCTCCGAAGCGGAGTTAAAAGAAAAGGGGATACAGAAGGATGATACCGTGATTCTCACCTTCACCGGAAATCCCCTCGCAATTTTCGACGTAACCGACATTTTCACGATCGACAAGAAAGACGTTGCGATGAAGGTTTATGGCACGACTGAAGAGAAGCATCCGGGTGTTAAAAGAACTTACAATTATCAGGACAAGTTCCTCGGCGGCAAGATCACCCTTCTCAACCCTCCGAAGATCAACGAGCCGTATACTCCGTTCTGGCTTACTCCCCTTCAGATGAGGCA
>JBFLXP010000094.1:0-9779 GCA_040757315.1 Nitrospirota bacterium | reverse complement strand
GCCGGCAAACGTGAACAGAAGGATAGGAAGGGAACCGGCTGCCGCAACAAGACCGAGATAAAAAGGCGATTTCGTCAGACTGTAAACGAGCCATCCCTGAGCAACAGACTGCATCCAGGTTCCCGATAGGGAGACAAGCTGCCCGAGCCAGAAAAGCCTGTAGTCTTTTACGCGGAGAGACGAGAACCCGCTGAAATCAGCCATTGCCTCAGCCTGGTTTCTTTAGGCCGCCGGGAGCTTCGAGAAATCCGCAACGGCCGATACGGTATTCCAGATTTCGGTGAGAAGCGAGAGTCTGTTCTGTTTCACCTCTTCACGCTTGTCCATCACAAGAACATGGTCGAAGAACTGATTCACCGGTTCGGTCAGAGACGTGAGAAGGACAAGGGCCTCCCGGAACGAATTCTGTTCCATATGTTTCGCGAGAGCGGGCTTCAGAGAATCCAGCGAATCCTTGAGCTTCTTTTCATGTTCTTCAGTCAACAGACCGGGATTCATTTCAGGAAGCGACTTCTTCGGTATGATATTGCAAATGCGCTTTATGGCGGTCAGAAAATCGTTATATGCGGCATCTTGCCTGAACGCCCTCAGCGCGTCGAGTCGGTACCGCAATTCCCCTAACCTGACAACAAGAGACAGCGAAAGGACCGAGTCCACTAAATCTGCACCGTAACCCTGATCCGAAAGCACCGTCTCTATCCTTCCTTCAAAAAACTTCCGGATGCTCTCCTTGGTTTCCTGCGCATTCTTTGCGTCGGGCAGATTCGAAAGCGCTTTCTCGACGAGGTCCCCGATCGCCACGTCGTACCCCTTGTCAAGCAGTATGGCAATAATTCCCAGCGCCGCTCTTCTCAGCGCGAACGGGTCCTCGGAGCCGGAAGGAATAAGACCTACGCAGAAAAAGGCCGCAATATTGTCCGTCTTGTCAGCCAAACTAAGGACAGCTCCGATATCCGTTTGGGGCAATCTTCCGCCCGAGTATGTCGGAAGATAGTGTTCTTCAACAGCCGTAGCAATATCATCACTCCTCCCGTCGTGGAGCGCGTAGTATTTACCCATGATTCCCTGAAGCTCGGGGAATTCCCTCACGACGCCGGTGACAAGGTCGGCCTTGGCAAGAAGCGCAGCGGAGCGGATCTTTTCCCTGTCCGCGTCCGCCAGCATGAGCCTTTCTGCCAGGAATCCGGAATTCGAGACGATCCGGAGGGTTTTGTCGTAGAGACTGCCGAGGCTTTCCTGGAAGGTGACCTTCTTCAACTCTTCCAGTCTTTCGATGAGCTGTTTCTTCGTGTCTTCTTCATAGTAGAACCGCGCGTCCTCAAAACGCGCCCTGATGACCTTTTCGGCGCCGACCTTTACGGTATCCGCATTATCTTCACCCGTATTGCTGATGATGACAAAATGGTTCGTCAATCGTCCGTCCCCGTCTTCGACGGCAAAATACTTCTGATGCCCCTTCATTACCGTAATCAGCAGTTCTTTCGGCAGCGTTAGATATGTTTCAGAAAACTCTCCAAGGACAGGAGACGGATATTCAACGAGATTCATAACGGTTTCGAGTAGTTCCTCGTCTTCAACAATCTTTTCTCCAAGAGGTTCGAGGAGTTTCCCGGTCCTTTCTATGATCATCTTTTTCCTGTCCTCGGGATCGACGATAACGAAGTTGTTGCCAAGCAGCCGGCTGTAGCCCGCTGCTTCCTTTAATTTGAAAGCTGCGGGCGAGAGAAAGCGGTGGCCTTTCGTCATGTTGTCACTCCTGATCCCGTCTATCTCAAAATTGATGACCTCATTGTCGAACAGCGCGAGCAGCCACCGGACCGGCCTCGCAAAACGCACAGTGCCGCTTCCCCATCTCATCGACTTGGGCAAATGGATCGATAAGACAGTTCTCTTTAGGATTTCGGGAAGCACCTCTTTGACGTGAACTCCCTGTTCTTCTATAACCGCAACAACATATTCGCCTTTGTCTTTATTCTTAACGGCAAGGGAACCGACGCTGACACCCTGCGAATTCGCGAATCCAACAGCGGCCTTTGTGGGATTTCCCCGGGAATCGAAAGCGGCTTTCGTTGAAGGTCCGAACACTTCCCTTGTCCTGTCTTCCTGCATCGGCGGCACGCCGTCAACTATCACGGCAAGTCTTCGGGGAGTGCCGTAAGAACGGATGTCCGAGAACCGGATATGATTCTCAGTCAGGAATACCCCTATATTCTCTTTTATCTGCTTAATTGCAGGAGGCACAAACCGTGCAGGGAGATCTTCCGTCCCGATTTCGAGAAGAAGCGATGAGTGATTTCTTGGGCTGTCGGTCATGGGTTTTACCTCTTTCTCCGGGAGTAAAGCGGCCGCGTGAGTGGCACCAGGGATTATAACTTTAACAGGCTCGGGTTGGCAAGGAAAAGGATGGTTCAAGCCGTAACCATTCAAGAAGTGTGGACATCCATAGAATCCCCTCCTTGCCAAGGAGGGGATGGGGAGGTTCTTGAGGATATCGCGCCGAACCCCTCCCAACCTCCCCTTGAAAAAGGGGAGGATTCAGAACTACGACATGCTCAGGACGACAAATGTCATGGTGATCCGTCAATATGAAGGACGGATAGGGATGACCCTGCTTCTTTCTGCAAGATAGGGTTAGCCTTCCACCCCGAGCTGCTTCTTCAGCCAGCCCTTTATCTCCTCGCTGATCGGGTACATCCTGAAACACTCCTTATCCTTGTTCTCAGTGACCGCCTTGACCAGCATCTCCTCGGGGATTTCGTCTATCTTTGCAACGGTTTCTCCGTAACTCGAAACAGTATGACACATCAAGAAAAGCGCGGGCTTCTTTGTCGCCATGTCTATATAGAAAATGAATCCGCTGATTACCTTTCTGGTCAGCTTCCCGTCGCTCGTTGCCTTGCACGGTTCCATGAGTTGCTTCGGTTCAATGTCCCAGAGAATATTCTTGATAATACCCTTGTTTCTCTTGATTCCATTTAGTGTATCCAAACCGCCAAACATATCTTAATCAACCTCCAATCTGACTTTGCACAAAATTCCGAAAGTCATATCCGCTGTCTCCGTTCCGGCACTTTCACGTGTTTGATCTTCTCACCGTTCCATTCCTTCGAAACATAGAGGCCGCAGTAACAGCTGCCGTGGTCCTGTATATCAGGATCTTTGTATACGCAGGGACAGATGATATCTCTGTCTTTCTCCTTCACTCCCGAGGCGAGACGGCAGGGGCAGGAACGATATCCGTATCGTGATTCGTTTGTCAGAAGACCTTTCAGAATATCAAGGACGTATTCTCTGTCCTTGTTCAACTGTTGGCCCCGCGATTCCGCATATTTTGTCAGGACTTCATAAAGCCTTTCAGCGGTCATGATATACCCAGAGCATTTTTTGTGGCCTCTTCGTCGAGACCCGTGATCACCTCTTCGATCACCAGAGTCGGATACGTAGCCTCGGAATTATATTTCTTAAGCTCCCTGGACGCGAGCCACTGTTCACCGCTATCGAGAAGATCGACCTCTGTTATTTCATAGACGACGCCGTGCTCGTCGAGGAACTTCCTCACCTTCTTGCACGTTGGACACGTGCTAAGAGAATATAGTCTGACTTTCTTTTTCTGCCCCTCCATATGCCAACCCTATGCGTTCCCGAACGGTGTATCCGGATTACTCATCCTGAACGCCTCAGCGCTCGAGATCGACACATCCTCTATCATCTCACTGTGCGCCTTGTTCACCGTATCGAATGGAACTTTCA
Organism: Nitrospirota bacterium; assembly: GCA_040757315.1. GTDB lineage: Bacteria > Nitrospirota > Thermodesulfovibrionia > Thermodesulfovibrionales > SM23-35 > JAKLQR01. Next base: position 6,029 of record JBFLXP010000094.1, on the reverse strand, counting down.
ATGTGGAGGCAACATCCTCCAGCGAAAGCCCGCCAACATAATGAAGGTCCACGATCACGATCTTGAGCGCGTCGTCTACAATGAATTCCTTTAATTCTTTATCCTCTGAAACCGCCGCGTCGCACGCATCGGAAAAAGTCAGGCCATTCCTTAATCCTGCCATGATCTTATTCATCACATCGTTATAGAGCGTGCTTTCGTCTTCCGTGTAATCCTTATACTGAAAATCTTCCATGTGCTCCTCTCAATAGGTATTATTACTACGTGCAATTATATAGAAGAAAAATGTCATGCTCCGACTTGATCGGAGCATCCAGTTCCATTCTGGATTCCCCGGTCAAGCCGGGGAATGACAGTGTTTTGGTTTCCAAATTGCCAGCGTATCATTTAACTTTACCATACGACGACGTCATTCCACCATCGGTCATATGGTATATTGATTACATCATGGACCCGCTTGGCAAAACGGAACTGCTTTCTTCCTACGACAGGCATCTGAGAGAATTTGGTGACAAGCCGCAGGCAGTGCGCTGGACTCCCGAAGGTCAGCGAAGGAGATATGAGAACCTTCTCAGAGTGGCCGGAGACCTATCCGGCAAGGCTCTTCTCGATTTCGGCTGCGGGAAGGGAGATTTCTACAGCTTCCTGACGGAGGAGGGTTTTTCGCCGGAATATTGCGGAATCGATATCAACGAGGGGCTTATTTCCCTCGCGAAGAGGAAATTCCCCGATGTCGAATTTATCGCCCTGGACATAGAGGAGGATGAATTTGGGCGGCATTTCGACAGTATCATTGTCTGCGGCGTTTTCAACCTCAGAGTGGCAGGCATAGACGAGACGATGAGGAACATTCTGAAAAGACTTTTCAGATTATGTAGAGAGTCACTGCACATCAACGTCCTTTCATACTACGTCCCCCGAAGGACTGTTGAATTGTTCTATGTAAAGCCGGAGGAGATTATGAAATTCGCTGCCGCTGAACTGTCATCAAAAGTGACTCTGATGCTTGATGGAGAGGATATCTATCTGTCGGTGTTCAAACAAGTTCTACCATTACCGTCCAAAATAGCCTGACACAGGGATATGGCTCAAATTCTGAAGCCAGATCACGGGTTGTCTCGATGAGGCTGAAGACGAAGCGGAGGCCTCACTCATAGATTCAGCGGAAACATTATATTCAGATGAAGGCATGCACATAAACAAAGGTAGTTTATCTGGCTTCGGAAATTGAGCCATATCCCTCATTTCCAGCATGTTCGTCTGTTTTCTTTGGCAGTATGAAATACTACTTACTAAGTATCTTCGAGGCGTCTTTTGCGAAATAGGTGAGGATGAGATCAGCGCCGGCCCGTTTGATCGCCGTTAGAATCTCCATCATGACGCGCTGCTCATCGATCCAGCCCAGCCTGCCCGCAGCCTTGACAAGCGAGTATTCTCCGCTCACGTTGTATGCCGCCACCGGCACGTCAAACGTGTCTTTCACGTCGGAGATTATGTCGAGATATGCGAGTGCGGGCTTGACCATCACAACATCAGCGCCTTCTTCGATATCAAGAGCCGTTTCTCTAAGGGCTTCTCTTCTGTTTGCCGGGTCCATCTGATAAGAGCGCCTGTCACCGAATTGCGGGGTCGACTCCGCAGCCTCCCTGAACGGGCCGTAGAAGGCGGAAGCATATTTCGCCGCATACGACATGATCGGGACGCCTTCGAACCCCTCTTCATCCAGGGCATGCCGGATAGAGGCGACCCGGCCGTCCATCATATCCGAAGGAGCAACCATATCTGCGCCGGCTTTCACATGAGAGACAGCCTCCCTGCCCAGAAGTTTTAGGGTGGCATCGTTGTCAACGTCCCCGCCTTTAATGATGCCGCAGTGGCCGTGGCTCGTATACTCGCACATGCACACGTCCGTGATTACACAGAGATCGGGGATGCTGTCCTTAATGGCCTTGATGGCCTTCTGGACGACCCCGCGTTCGTCATACGCGCTGGATCCGACCTCGTCTTTATGTTCCGGAATTCCGAAGAGAAGCACCGAAGGGATACCGAGAGAATAAACTTCTTTTGCATGTTTCTTGATCCTGTCAACGGATTCCTGGCAGCATCCGGGCATAGAGGAAATCTCTTTTCTTACGCCCTTGCCATGGGTAACAAAGAGGGGATAGATGAAATCATCAGGGGAGAGTGAGGTTTCCCTCACCATCCTCCTGATCGTCTCAGTCTTTCTCAGTCTTCTCGGTCTGTGGATTGGAAACATCTGTTACGGAAAGATTATTCGCCGCAGCCGCTGCACCCGGAACCGCATGCCGAGGCTCCTCCGGTGAAGATAAACCCTTCCCCTTCAGTCCCCATATAGTAGTCAAGTTGTTTATCCGTGAGTGTCGTTGAGGTCTCTTTATCCAGGAAGATCTTCAGCCCGTTCTTTTCAACAACTTCGTCTTCGGGCTTATGAGTCTCCTCTATGTTAAGGCCGTACGAAGGCCCGCAGCACCCTGAACCGGCAACGAATATTCTGATTCCCCACTGCGCCTTCCCTTCGCCGGTAAGTATCTCCTGAGCCTTCTCGGCCGCTTTGTCAGTTACTGTTAACACACAACACCTCCAAAAGTTGATATTTTAAGATAAAGGATTACATTCTGAAAAAGCAAATGACGCCGGGGACCTAACCACAGAGGGGCTCAGAGAAAAGAAGTGCGCTATCCCCAGGGCAAGTAACTAAATGTCATGCTCCGACTTGATCGGAGCATCCAGTTCCTCCTGGATTCCCCGGTCAAGCCGGGGAATGACGGTATTTCAGAAGCAAATGGCGCATACTGTCAGAGCAGCTCCCTGAACCTGATCAGACGGGCGAACGAAAAAAGAGTCGACATCGCATTGGTCGCCGTCGGTATCCCGGCTTCTTCAAGAGCTGCGATCGGGTTAAGACCGCCGACGATGATCATTCCTGCTTTGTCCATCGACACCGGCATCTCAAGGAGCGGCTGGTTCGGATTGCCGATAAGCAGTATTCCCCTTATTCCCTTCTCCTTCATCCGGCCGCCGACTTCCTTCGCCTTTTCCAGGCTGACTACCGGAATCTCCCTGAAGCTTGCCAGTATCTTCCCTGCGCCGCTTCTCACGGCGCCGGTGACGTCCGTCATTCTGCTCTTGATAAATATTTCGAGGGGGTCGAGGGAAGACCCCTCGTAGCCAATGAGGGCAGTAAACCGCACCGGTTCCGAATTGATCTGGAGCACACCGCCGAATTTCGACGACACCGGTATACCCGCCTTAAGAAAAATCCCGTTGATGGTCACGCTGCAGACGGTGCCGAAACCGACCTGTCCTTGCGGAACCATGATTTCGCCGATCTTTTCCCCGCCTCTCAGCATGACGACCCTGTCCGACATGATATAGGACGACGAGAAGACCGGCTTCATCACATTGAGCGCTTCCTTCAATCTGTCTTCGGGGAAATATGAAAAATTCAGGATTATGTCTCCTTCTTCCTTATCGAGGTCCAGGTTTGTGAGGTAAGAGAGTGTTTCGATCCTGCTGATCACAAACCCTACTCTTTCGGAGACGAGCGCCTGCGAGAGTTCTTCTTTGCCCTTTTGAGTGATAAGCCTTCCTTCCTTGCCGAACACCTTCGTAAACCCTCTTTCGTCAAGGATTCTCAGATGATACCTGACCGTTCTTTCCGTCAATTCTATTCCGTGGAGTCTCAATTGTCTCGATATTTCGCGCGAGCCGAGAATCTTGTCCGGCTGCTTGTTGAGGACATCCAGAATTGCATTCATTGTTCTATTCATCATGACGAAATACCTGCAGCTTCTCCCTTTTTCCGCATCTTCCCGCCCTTCCTTATCTTTTCAAGTCTGACGGCGCATATTCTCATCTCGGGTGTCCTCGATATTGTATCAAGAACCGGGTTCAGGATTTGATTGATCTTTGCCGGCTCCAGGTTCGTAACCGCAAGACCGGCCGGGGTCGATCTCGTTATGCGTGCTTCGGCTTCTACTGAACCATGTCGAGAAACGATTCTGACAACTTCCCCTTCTGTGATCTCAAAATCATCAGCGTCCTTCGGATTTATATGTACACAGTCTCTTGTCCTCAGGGCCCGCAATCCTTCCACTTTCTCAGACAGGACGCCATCCGAGAAAATATCTCTTTCTATCGTCAGGACGAGTGGATGATCCATATCGGCTGTCTCTGCGGGCGGGGTGTACTGCAGAGGAAGCAGCTTGAACTTGCCTACTTTTTCGGGCAAGTTCTGAACAACCGACAACACCTCCGAAAGAATAGAGTCTGCACTTTCAAACGCAAAGCCTTTCCTCTGCAATCTATTCGCCAGTTCGCACAATATCGTCCAGTCGGGACGCGAATTACCTACAGGTTCGAGCGATCTCTCAATGCTCCGGGCCTTCCCTTCAGTATTGATAAGAGTCCCGTCTTTCTCGGCAAAACTAACTGCCGGAAGGATCACATCGACGTATTTTGCCGTTTCATTGAGGAAGATGTCCTGGCAGACAATAAATTTTGCTTTCTTCAAAGCCGCCTGAACTTTTTTGGATGGAGCGATAGTCGAAGCGGGATCTGAACCGATGATATAAAGTGCTTTGATTCTTCCTGCAAGTGTAGCCTCTATTATCTCGGTCATGGTAAGGCCGGGTTCCGGATTCAATGTGCATTCCCACAAGGATTCAAATCTCTCACGTATATCAGGCGAACCGACAGACTGATAACAGGGATAGTGATCGGGCAGGCAGCCCATATCACAGGCCCCTAAGGTATTGCTTTGTTCGGCAAGGGGATTGAGCGCAAGGGAATGTCTGATGTTTGCGGTGAGGATTGCAAGATTTATGAGAGCATGAACATTTTCAGTCCCGTGGGCATATTGAGTGATTCCCGACCCCCAGAAAATTGCAGCAGGCTTGCCGGCTGCATAAATACGGGCCGACTCTTCAATCATTTCGCGGGGAACTCCGGTGATTCTTTCGACTCTTCCCAGGGAATAATCATCGAGAGCTTCCCTAAAATCTTCAAAATTGCTGCAATACATCCTTACGAATGCGTCGTCGAACAATTCTGCTTCAACAATTGCATTGCACATGCCCATGACGAGAGCCAACTCCGTGCCCGGATATGGCTTAAGCCAATTTTCAGCAATATGACAGATCTCGTTTTCATTCGGACTTATGACAAGAATTTTTGTACCATTATCCGCGGCATTCTTTATCTTCCGACCAAGAACAGGATGGGACTGAGTGACATTCGCGCCGGCAACAAGGATACAGGCGGCCTGTTCTATCTGATCCGGAATTTCTTTTCCCCGGTCAGGAAAGCCTTCGCCGCATTCTGAAGGGGAACTAAACCCGACACATTTGCCGGTGCGACGGAATGCCGCTATATTGGGGCCATAATGAAGTCTTGCTGAAGTGTCGATGTTGTTGCTGCCCATGACGACCCGTGCGAACTTTTGCGCAACATAATTGTCTTCATTTGTGCATCTTGTTGATGCGATAAGCGCGAATTCCTCGCCTCTGTATTTTTTTAAATTTTTTGCGATTAGCGTGAGCGCCTCGTCCCATGAGGCTTCCCTGAAGCGTGAACTGGGGATATCTTTGCCTCTACCTTTGCCTTTACCTGATCCTGTTCCTGTTCCTCTGCCTTGTTTCATCAGTGGTTTTGTCAGCCTGTCAGGAGAATGCACAAATCCCGTCCCGAATCGTCCTTTCACACAGAGAAGACCGGAGTTCGCCGTGCTTGACGTATCCGCCTTCACACGGACAATTTCATTCTCTCTGATGCCAAGGTATATTCCGCATCCGACACCACAGTGTGGACAGACGGACTTGACTTGCTGCAAAGGTCTCTTCGGATTTCTTAGAGAAAGCGCACCGACAGGGCAGCGGATTACGCATTCCCCGCATGACAGACATTTTGATTCGGCTATGGACTTGTCACCGAAAGCAGCGATTTTCGTAGTATTCCCTCTTCCCGCAAAATCAACGGCGTTGACCCTTGCGAGCTCCCGGCAGGTCCTG
>JBFLXP010000093.1:0-9795 GCA_040757315.1 Nitrospirota bacterium | reverse complement strand
TCATCATCGAAAAAAAAGTGTCGAGGGAACAGTAGTACGTCCCGGCATGAACGGCGGCTTGTTCTGCAGTTGAAGAGAAAGCCTTCAATGCGGTCTCAGCGAATTCACGGTATTCTTTCTTCCCTGTCATAAAATGAAGTTTCAGCATAAGCATGATGCCGAGGGCGTTCGCCGAGGGATGCGGCAGGTCTTCGACGCCTTTTAACCGAACCCCCACAACATCGACGTCTGTGTCGAAAAAACCTCCTCCCTCAGAGTCCCAGAATTTTACCATACAGAGTTGCAGCAGTTTGTCCGCACTCTGCGAATAAGCGGCTTCGCCTGTGACTTCATATGCCGCAACGAACGCTTCAATCAGATAGATGAAGTCGTCGAGCACTCCCTTTACTCCGTCGGTATGAAAAAGCTCTCTGTCCTTCAGATACAGGCTCACGATTCTCCGAAGACTCTTTAGAGCGAATTTCTTGAGACCGTCCTCTCTGAAAATCCTGAATGCTTTAAGAAACGATGAGATCAGCATTCCGTTCAGCGACGTATAGAGCGTCTTGTCCACAAAAGGCGGCTTTCGGCTATTTCTCTCGGCAAGCAGTTTACTCTTGCCATTGCTGATTATAGTCAATACCGTCTGCCTGTCCAGCCCGGTTTTGCTCACAATCTCTCGGATGTCTTCGGCCACGAACAGCGTTTTTTTGGAGGGGTCGTGATGCGTGGCCCCTCTCTCATGGAGAAGGTGAAGCGATAGAACCTTGTATTCCTCGTCATTCAATGCCCTTTTGAAATCCCGGTCAGTCCATGTGAAATATCCGCCTTCGTCGTCCGGACTGACGTCGGCATCCTGACTGGCATAAAAGCCGCCGGCCGGATCAGAGAGAACTTCTTTCAGAAAGCGGATAATGCCCATGGCCACTTCTTTGAAATATTCACTTCCAAAGACAGCATACGCGTCCGTGTAGACTCTCAGATGCCATGCGTTATCGTCGGCCAGCTTCTCGAAGTGGGGAATAATCCATTCGGAATCCACGGAATATCTATGGAATCCGCCGCCGACCTGGTCATGTATCCCGCCTTTGGCCATCATTTCAAGTGTCTTTCTTACGGCATAGCCGGTCGATTCGGCTTTTGTAACGAAGAATCTGTTCAAAAGGTACGTGACGATGCCGGGCATAGGGAATTTGGGAGAAAGTCCAAACCCCCCATTCTGGGGATCAAAATGTGAGAGGGCTTTCCCGACCGCTTCATCTATGGACTTGCTATCTATTTCTCCGCCCGCCGGATGCCGGGTCTTCAGAGCCTCGGCAAACTGCTGACTCGATGCCGATAATTCTCTCCGGTGACTGAGATAGTATTCTGAAACCGTCTTCAAAACCTTTCTAAATCCGGGTCGCCCGTGGGCATCGTCGGGAGGGAAATAGGTTCCGCCGAAGAAAGGTATCTTATCCGGGGTCAGAAATACGCTGAGCGGCCAGCCTCCGCCGTACCCCATAGCGGTCAAGACCTGCTGGTATCTTCTGTCGATATCGGGGCGTTCGTCTCTGTCGAGTTTTATGGAGATAAAATGCTCATTGAGGGCATCCGCTATCTCCTCGTCTTCAAAACATTCCCGGGCCATGACATGGCACCAATGGCACCAGGTTGCTCCGGAACTGAGGAAAACGGGCTTATCTTCTTTCCTTGCCTGCTCGAATGCTTCTTCAGACCAGGGATACCAGTTGATCTTCTGATGTGCTGCATGCCTGAGATAGGGGGATTTTTCTTTGGCTAATCTATCCACGAAATAAGTGTATTTGCATTACAGCTGCATTAGAATTTTGAGCATCAATCATCTTTTGATCATCTTCATGATCTCTCTCATGAAAGCAGGAAGGTCGGAAGGCTGACGCGACGTAACGAGATTGCCGTCGACCACAACTTCTTTGTCCTCGTAGACACCACCCGCCGCCTTCAATTCGTCGGCCACTGATTTATAACAAGTCGCGTGCCTTCCTTTGAGCAGCCCGGCGGAAATAAGCGTCTGGGGACCATGGCATATAGCCGCAACGGGTTTGTTCTTCTGAAAGAAATACCGCGCGATCTCCAGAGCATTTGTGTCTTTGCGCACCGTCTCCGGCGCCTTGCCTCCGGGCAGAACAAGGATGTCATAGTCGGCGGGGTTGATCTCGGCCAATGACATGTTAGCCTCGACTTCGTAGCCGTGCATCCCTTTGATCTTGCCCTTCCTTATGGACGCGATATCAATCTGTATGCCCTCTTCCAGCAATCGATAATAAGGAACAAGGAGTTCCGTATCCTCAAAATTGTCCGCGCTGATCATCAATGCTTTCATTTCTCCTCCGCGCAATATAGCAATATTGTCACAGACTGAACAGACCAAGATTCATTTGCCGTAGTAACTCCCCCTTCCCCTCTTAACCTAAGAGGGGCGAGGTGTCCCTCCCCTTAAGATAAGGGGAGGTTGGGAGGGGTTATGATCCCCAAGTGAACGGTATCGCCAATGAATATTCTACGATCCTAGGCCTTCAGCCTCTTCTCGACAGCCGTCCAATTGATATTCTTGAAAAAAGCAGCTATGTAATCCGCCCTCTTCAAGCCGTAATCTATCATGAAAGCATGCTCAAAAACGTCCATAATCATGAGCGGATTGCAGCCTGCGGGATGGGCAACATCATGCTCGTTGATCCAGAAATTGATCAATCTCCCCGCTGCGCTGTCCTGATAGAGAACAGCCCATCCAATTCCTCTCATCGCTCCAGTGGCTTTGAAATCCTTTTCCCATGCCTCGTAGCTGCCGAAGTCTTCCACAATTTTCTTTGCGAGCCGCCCGGCTTTTTCGATCGGCGCCTTGCCGCCCAGATTTTCAAAATAATACTCATGCAGTCTCATGCCGTTGAATTCCCAGCCGAGCCTCCTCTTGAGTTCGGCAAACTCGGGCGTCGCGGCCTTATCGTCCTTCAGCATCTGCGCAAGGGAATCAAGCACCTTGTTGGTGTTGGTGACGTATCCTTGATACAGGGTGAAATGATTCTTCAGAAGCGTTTCGCTAAACCCTTCCATCCCTATAAGACTTGAGTAATCGTTTGCAGTATAAGCCATGTTCTTTTCCTCCTTTGTGTTTGTATTAACGGCTTTCGCTCTGAAAGCCTTCCTGAGCAAGCCTCATCCGCCGTGCCAGCTCGCGCAGAGCATCGGCAAGACTAAAACCTTGATCCATTAATTCACGAATCACTTCAGCTTTAGATAGATCATTAATTATCTCTTCATTACCGTCTATCTTGAGACAGACATTCCCGCCCGTTTCTATCTGTTGCGTGATGCAGCCTTCTATCTGTTCAGGGGTGTATTTTTTTGCTATTTCTCTTATCTGCTTTACATCCATACCCTATTATGCAGGTTGCAAGAGAAATGCCAGATCTTAACATATTGAAATTATTGAAAGTTGTGGCAGGCAAGAGGTTTCCCGGCAGTCATTTTGCCTTGCTTTTGGGGCAATATGCCCGAAGGACTGAAGTCCTATATAATTATTAATGACGGAGAGCATGCATGGAAGAAGAGAAAATCTACGACTGCATAATCGTCGGAGCGGGTCCCGGAGGCCTGCAGGCCGCAATCTACCTGGGCCGGTATAACAGGAATGTCCTTCTCATAGACAGAGGAGGCGGCAGGACCCTTCATGCCAAACAGATAGAAAATTTTCTCTCCTGGAACTCCATATCGGGAAAGGAAATAATCGACAAAGGGATTGATCAGGCAAAGGCCTTCGGTGCGAGTATTGAAGCCGGCCGGGTCACCGGTATTGCCAAGAGCGGCTTATTTCACATCAGCGCTGACAAGAAATTATTCCTATCTGAGTTTGTCATAGTGTCTTCGGGCGTTCGCGACAATATCCCCAACATAAGGAATCTTCATAAATTTTTCGGAAAGAGTTTCTTTACCTGTGTGGATTGCGACGGCTACAATACGACTGGGAAAAAACTGGTGATTATCGGGGACTCTATAGAGACAGTCCGCCTGGCTTTTGCGATGAAGCAGATGTTCACAAAGGACATTACACTCATTCTCATTTCCTATAGCCCCCCTGCTGATTTTCGCGGAGAATTAAGCGCAGAAGCAATAGAGCTAATTCAGGGTGCGCCCAGGGAAATTATAGGGACTGAGAAGATGGAGGCGATAGAGCTCGAGGACGGACGAAGATTTGCCTGCGACGTGATCTTATCCGATTTCGGCTTCGAACTCAACGACGATTTTCTTGCCGGGCTCTCCCTCCAAAGGGACAGCCGAAGCGGGCATTATGTTGTCAGCCGGAACTACGAGTCCTCTCTGACGGGGCTTTATATTATTGGCCCTTTAAATACAGGCCAGGACCAGGCGGTCATTGCGGCCGGTGAAGGCGCTGCAGCCGCCATCGATATCAACAAGAGGCTGTTGAAGATATAGAAAGCATGAAAAAGATACAAAATCACAGGGAGCCCAAATGAATTTCAGTAATTTGTCATTCCCGCTTGTCGGGAATCTCTCTTCCGGCCTGGGAAGGATGCCGGACAAGCCGGCATGACAGGTCCAAGTGATACACTATTGAAATGCCGGAACAGCATGTTCTCTGTAGTCTCTATGGTTGAATTTTAACAACAAGAACAAGGAGGGTTCATGAACAACAGAGAAAAAGTTGCGGAGATTATCAAACGGCTGAAAAAGGAGTACCCGGAGCCGAAGACGGCCCTTCGTTACAAAACACCTTTCGAACTGCTCGTCGCGACTGTCCTCTCGGCGCAGACAACCGATGCGCTCGTCAACAAAGTTACAGAACCCCTTTTCAAGAAATATAAGTCCATAGGGGATTACGCGGATGCTCCGCTCGGTGCACTCCAGAAAGATGTGGGCTCGGTGAATTTCTACAAGACGAAGGCGAAGAATATTCAGAACACAGCAAAAATGATCGTGGAGAGATTTCAGGCAAAAGTCCCCAAGACGATGGAAGAACTCGTCAGCCTTCCCGGTGTGGCGCGGAAAACCGCAAACATCATACTCTCCAACGCCTATGGCGTCAACGAAGGGATAGCGGTGGATACTCATGTGAAGAGACTCGCTTACAGGCTGGGCCTCACGCAAAACGAAGATCCCGTAAAAGTCGAGCAGGATCTGACGGAGATAACACCAAAGAGTGAATGGGGAAATCTCTCGCATCTCCTCATATTTCATGGAAGAAAAATATGCCAGGCTAAGAAACCGAAACACAGTGAATGCGTCCTTTACGATATCTGTCCTTCGCGGGACATCTGATACTTTTGCTGATAATAATGCATAAGTATGATGTCATTGATTCAAGTAACGCCCCCAAACCCCCTCTTAAGCTAAGAGGGGGGATATTCCTCCCCTTAAGCTAAGGGGAGGTTGGGAGGGGTTATGAATCCCTTAATAACACAGAGGAGAAACATATGAAACAATTTTTGTTGATGTTTGTCTTTCTTAATCTCTTCATTCCGTTGGCTTCGTGCTCTCAGACAGTGGGGGGAAAGCCGCAAAACGTTGAAGATACTTTACTGCCCGACGGCGACCGCATTAAAGTCGAAGTCTGGATGGAGCGGTTAGAGATACCGTGGTCGCTTGTATTCCTCCGTGACGGCAGAGCGCTGGTCAGCGAGAGACCTGGACGGATAAGGCTCATGAAGAATGGGAAGATGCAGGAAAAGGCATATGCGGAGATAAAGGTTGCGCGTACCGGAGAAGCGGGGCTCCTGGGTCTTGCCGCCCATCCGGATTTCCCGAAGCAGCCGTATGTTTATGCATATCACACATATGAAGGGGAGAAAGGGCTTCAGAACAGAGTCATTAGACTTAAAGACAAAGGGGACAGGGCGGTTTTTGACAGGGTCATATTCGATGGAATTCCCGGCGGCAGACTGCATGACGGAGGACGGATAGCCTTCGGTCCCGACGGCATGCTTTATATCACTGCCGGAGAGATTTTTCAGGGAGAGCTCGCTCAGGACCTCCACTCTCTTGGAGGGAAGATTCTCCGAATTACGCCCGATGGAAACATCCCGCGGGATAATCCCTTCAAAGACTCGCCGATATTTTCCTATGGCCACAGAAACCCGCAGGGTCTTGCCTGGCAGCCTGAAACAAAAAGGCTTTTCGAGTCCGAGCACGGACCGTCGGGTGAATCCGGACGTTTCGCGCATGATGAGATCAACATCATTGTGAAAGGCGGCAATTACGGATGGCCGAAGGTAATAGGTGCGCCCGGCGTGAAGTCTTTTATCGATCCGATTGTTGTCTGGAAGGATACCACCCCTCCCTCGGGGATGACATTTTACAAAGGGGCTCTTTTGCCGCATCTTACAGGAAGTCTTTTTGTGGCGACACTGCGGAGCGAATCTCTCGTAAGGATACTTTTTGACGGAAGCGGGCATAAGGTCAGGGCGATAGAGAGATGGTTCACTGAAAGGTACGGAAGGGTTCGAGATGTTGTGGAAGGACCGGACGGGGCACTCTATTTTATGACTAATAACAGGGACGGGAGGGGAAATCCGAGAAAGGGAGATGATAGAATATACCGCATCGTTCCTAAGTAGAATTTGTTTATAGGCAGATTGCTTTTTTACTGTCATTCCGGCTTGTCCGGAATCTTTCCTGCTTTCTCTCATCGATGAGGATTCCCGGGAAGCTTCCGGTTCAGGCGGATGACGGGCAGACGATGACGTCGAAACCAGATTTCGAAAATTTTGCAGGTATAAAGACAGGGAGAAGAATTGAAAGAACTGAAACTTCAGATCCTTGAACCGAAGCAGAAAATTGGCCTTATCGTTGTCCTTACCGGATACGGAAAAGGGAAGACTACGTCGGCGCTTGGCATCGCCCTCAGAGCGAGCGGATATGATATGAAGGTCTGCATTGTTGAGTTTATGAAGGGAGACATGTACGCGGGAGAGATCGACGGCGTGAAGAGATTATCTCCGAATGTCGAACTCCATCTTACAGGGAAAGGATTTTGCGGCATAATGGGGAACCCCTATCCTTTCGCTGACCACCGGGAAAATGCACAGCATGCAATAAAGCTTGCCAGGGAAAAGATGCTATCCGGCAAATATGATATCGTGATCCTCGACGAAATCAATAACGCACTTCATTTGAAGCTGCTCGATCTCCCGCAGGTCATGGATTTGCTGGATGATAAGCCGCCGTTATTGCACCTTGTTCTTACCGGCAGAGACGCCCATCCGGATATCGTGCAGAGGGCGCATACGGTTACGGAGATGAGAGAAATCAAGCACGCCTACAGGCAGGGGATCGAGCCTCAGAAGGGGATAGATTACTGATGAAGATAACTGTTGTTCTTGCCCATCCCTGTGACGGGAGTTTCAATCATGCCATTTCGAGGACTGCGGTCGAGCAGCTTGAGAAGAATCATCACACGGTCCGATTCCATGATCTCTATAAAGAGAGTTTCGATCCCGTATTGCCGGGGGGCGAAATCTGTAGAGGTGGTTCGTTGCCTGAAATGATCTCCACGCACTGCGATGAAATAGCAGAAGCGGAAGGCATAGTTATTGTTCATCCGAACTGGTGGGGACAACCACCCGCCATATTGAAAGGCTGGATCGACAGAGTTATACGCCCCGGCTGCGCATATGAGTTTGTTGAGGGAGATTCGGGCGAAGGCGTGCCAAGGGGACTGCTGAAAGCAAAAACGGCTATCGTATTTAATACGTCCAACACCGAGACGGAAAGAGAAAAGAATGTTTTTGGGGATCCGCTTGAAACTATCTGGAGGAATTGCATCTTCGGCCTCTGCGGCGTTACAAATTTTCACCGCAGAATGTTCAATATAATTGTCACGAGCAACGAAGCTCAACGGAAGCAATGGCTTGATGAGGTTAGAAGTACAATAGACACATTGTTTCCGGGAACCTGATCCACGAAAAAACAAGTCACTGCCCGGGCCGAACCGGTCGGTCGAAATATTCTCATCCGGCAAAGGAAGACTAAAACAATGCGCCCGATTCAGCAAGCGATTACCGGCAAAGAGAAACGAGGTGATCTATCTTCACCCTTCCAGGCGCTTGTCCAGTTCTATTGCGCTTTCAACTCCCGCAATATGCAGATGATGTCCGAGAACTGGGCTCAGTCAGATGAGATCGTAATGGACAATCCCTTGGGCGGCATCAAACGGGGCTGGACAGAAATACAGGCTGTTTACGAGAGTATCTTTAACGGTCCTTTGGAAGTCTATGTCGAGTTTTTCGACTACACGATTCATGAAACTTCGGAGATATTCTATGCCGCCGGCAGAGAGCGGGGATATTTTCGGACGACCGGCGAGGAAATAAGACTTCTGATTCGAACCAGCCGTATTTTCAGGAAACTTGAAGGTCGGTGGAGACAAGTTCATCATCACGGGTCAATCGATGATCCACAACTGCTGTCCCGATATCAGGCCGCAGTTCTTGACAAGAGACTGTGATTGCCGCAGGAATGTATTGGCTGCCCGATGGCTGGTTAAGGTGCGCAAGATAAAAGAGACTTTGCAATGAGTCTTCCTCCCATACTCGACACGCTGGAAATGATCATCGAGAGGCAACAGTTCACATAGAACTTCTCACTTTTAGTCTTCATCGACATTTGAACATTTCCGAGACAAAGCCGCATTCCAAAGGCAGGGCAAATGGCGAGAAGTTCAATCGCAAATTTTCACCTTTATAATGTGTAGTTGTCACTATTTGACCTTTCGGAAGTGTTCGATCAGGTCTTTTTCTTCCCGACTTCATATTCAGAATGGTGCATTATGATGCAAAATGGTGTATAATTATTCTATGGGTACAACCGAAAAAGCGGTCCGCCGGAGCGTCTCTCTGAGGATCTCTACCAGCTGAAACTCTGGCGAGAATCTGAGCCCGAAGCCCCGGATGGCGATTGGTATAAAGATTTCGGCTCATTCAAAGTCTGCGGCAGGGGAAAGTACCCCAAGACATTCCTTCTTCGAGGGCAACCTGCCAATGGCCAGGAATTGTAAATCACAGCCTCTGATCTGACGGTGTCCGACAGATCAAGTTCAGACTTTTACACGCGAAAATTCTGTATACCGGGCTGGCAGAGTGGGTGAACCAATTATATAATCTTGCTACCGGCCTTGCCTTGTATATCGAACCTTCATCATGAATAATTCGAGTCTTTATGAGATTTCTTCCTGTTAAACACAGCACTAGGTACTGATAGAAGACAATCTTTCACATAGTACTAAATAAAACGAAAATTTCTAAATTCTGTTTATTATCAAGGGTACGTGATAGTCTTGGAGTACAGCGGAAAAGAGTAGACTATAACCAGAATTCTGCATGCAAATTGACGTGCCATTTTTTTATAAGAATGGCTCAATTATGATGACATCTTCTTTATTCACGTTCAATATCTTTTCTCTTTTTGCCATGGCAAAAAGAGAATCGAGGCGAGAGTCTACTCAATTATGTTTCCCAATGCTTCTACAACAGGTCAGATCATTCACCCCCACGCTGACACCGTTAACAGGGCATAAGGATGAACGCGATGCCGGATCTCCTCAATGACTTTTTTCGCCTTCTTTGATAAACTCTTCTTCATGGATATAATTCTCCTTGCTCCCTTTTAGACATTGTTTTTGCATTGAGTATGAAGCATTAAAGGAGGGCTGTATATGGCTGATAAACTTCCTGTAACACAGAGGGCCTATACCCTTCGCCTGAAGGGGACAGACAATAATGATTCATCATGGAGTGACAAGCTCTGGAAGACCCACGAGGCCGTAAACAAGGGAGCAAAGGCATT
>JBFLXP010000092.1:0-9815 GCA_040757315.1 Nitrospirota bacterium | reverse complement strand
AACCAAATATCCCCTCCCCTGGTGGGAGCGAAAGTTAAATCTCACTTGCTAACCCTCCTTCATCAGGTCGAGGGGATAATAAAGGGGGTGAGATCAGTCTGCGGGAGGTGTGGGGAAGATACGCTGTCCAACAAATATCAAGGAGGAAAAAAATTATGAAGAGGATGCTTTTATTTTCGCTTGTGCTTTTATTTGTTTTCGCATCGACGTCGCTATATGCGGCGGAGAAATATGCTCTCGGCATGGGTAATGTCGCTCTCAAGGTCGATTATTTCAGTTTTACAGACGACATATTTGACGAGGTGGACTTGAAGGATGGTGTGTATGTGGGTCTTGAAGCATACTATGGGCTCATGCCCAATCTCTATCTTGGATTAGAAGGCGGCTGGGCGGGAACATCGGAAGATGAAACGATCAGTTTTCTCGGTGAAGAGTTTGATGTCGAGACAGACGTAACGCTTGTCCCTGTCGAACTGAACCTGAAATTCGCCGGGGAAATAGCTCCCAGCTGGGTTATCGGTGTCGGAGCCGGCATCTCATACAGTTGGTTCAACGTCGATTTAGAGATAGACGACGAGAATGCAGATGAGGATGATTGGGTATTAGGCGGACAGGTCTTCGCGGAAATAACATATAAGATGAGTGATCAATGGTTTCTGGGTATCAACGGCAAATACCATTTTACCGAAGATATCGAGTTGGGGCCCGAAGATCTGGAAACAGACACCAATGCCAACAACTGGAGAGTCGGTGCGCATATAGGATTGATGTTCTAATCATCGATTGTAAAGGGCAGGGCCGAGAGCGGCTCTGCCCTTTTTCCTGAAAGTTGCCAAGCCGATTTTTGCGGAGACAACCCTCATTCGTAGGGGAGGGGATGTGTCGAAGTTTATCGGGAGAAGCAGGCACATGAAACAACAGATACATCCATTGGTTGCGATAGCCTGTTTGGTGGTTATTACAGCAGGAATGAAAGCCGCAGCATCTATTTTAAATCCTGTTCTGTTAGCAATGTTGCTTGCGGTGAGCATTATGCCCCTTATTATGTGGCAGACGAAAAAGGGAGTTCCTAATGGTGTAGCGATTGTTTTAACCATCGTCATCGTAATTCTTGCAGGATCAGGGTTAACAGTAGTTTTAGGTTTATCGGTTGCAAGGCTTGCGCAGAAACTGCCGACGTATGAATCACAGGTGACGGACTTATTAAAGGGATTCCTGGACTTCCTCTCTGCAAAGGGAATAGATATTTCAAATCTTAGAGAGCTGGAGGCATTCAGTCCTGCGAACCTCGTGAAATATGCAATTAGGTTTCTTAGTGGAACTATATCTGCATTCGGAAATGCAGTTGTTGTATTGTTTCTGGTCGTATTCCTTTTGATAGAGTTTACGGTACTCAGGGCAAAACACGAAAAGGGGCTTCTGCCCGCAGCTTCATGGATAGTGAAATTCGGCACTTTGGGTGATGAACTCAGGAAGTATGTATCCATCACAGCGCTGACAGGCCTCTATACTGCAACTGCAAATGTTATTCTTTTGGTAATATTAGGAGTAGACTTTCCAATAATGTGGGGATTTCTTTCTTTTCTCTTTAATTTCATTCCAAGTATTGGATTCTTTATCAGTCTTATTCCTCCTGTTCTCCTTGGATTGCTCGAGTCAGGGGCAGGCACAGCGATCATCGTTATTATTGGTTTCTTCTTGATTAATGCATTCGTCGAAAATGTTGTTAAGCCAAGGTTAATGGGAAAGGAACTGGATGTGTCGATCCTGTTAATCTTTGTGTCCCTTGTTTTCTGGAGCTGGGTGCTTGGCGCTATTGGGGCGATAATGGCTGTGCCGTTAACCATAACGCTGAAAAAGATATGGGAAGTAACAAGAGAGCCTCAAGCATCATCAGCAGCTCCGTCAAATCAAGAAATTAAATAAAATATAAAGTCAATAAACATAAGATGTCAAAAGTATAAAGAAAAGGCATAAAAGAATACGAGCTAA
This sequence comes from Nitrospirota bacterium, assembly GCA_040757315.1. Lineage (GTDB taxonomy): Bacteria > Nitrospirota > Thermodesulfovibrionia > Thermodesulfovibrionales > SM23-35 > JAKLQR01. The sequence continues at coordinate 7,823 of JBFLXP010000092.1, read as the reverse complement.
AGGGATGATGAAATTCTTAAAGAACATCCATGAGGAGGAGAAATATGGATTTTGTACTCTGAGAAGCATTTTTAGGGTGATAGCAAGATAACCATTTTTCATGAAATGCTTCCATGAGGTGATGTCTATGGGAAAAATTTATTATTGTAGCCGAAAAGGAGATGCTAAATGATATGGTTTTGGAGACTTGAAATAACCTGTCGTTTTATTTTCGTTCTTCTATTCTTTTTGATTCTCCCTTCCTCTATCTTATCTCAAGGCATATCCTATGCTTCCGAAGCAAAAGAGAGGCCGAAGATCGGGCTTGTGCTCGGCGGAGGCGGCGCAAAGGGCTCGGCACATATCGGGGTGCTGAAGGTGCTGGAGGAGCTGAAGATCCCTATTGACTACATCGCGGGAACAAGCATGGGCGCTGTGGTCGGCAGCCTGTACGCTGCCGGTTCGTCGGCAGCCGAATGTGAAAAGATCCTGACGACCGTCGACTGGGACGATCTCTTCCGCGACAATCCGCCACGCGACGATATCTCCTTCAGACGCAAGCAGGAGGATTTCACATATATGGCGAGGGCGGCAGTGGGCATCAAGGACGGCAAGATCCGCCTGCCGAAGGCGTTTATCGCCGGTCAGAAGATCGGGGTTTTCTTCGAGTCCCTTCTCCTGCCCGTTGCAGGCATCACTGACTTCGACAAGCTTCCCATCCCTTACAGGGCGGTCGCAGCAGACCTTGAGACAGGTGAGATGGTCGTGCTCAAAAGCGGCAGGCTTGCCGACGCAGCGAAGGCCAGCATGTCTGTCCCCGGTGTTTTCCCTCCTGCCGAGGTGCAGGGCCGGTATCTCACGGATGGGGGTATTGTCCGAAACCTTCCTGTCGATATCGTCAGGAACATGGGTGCCGATGTCCTAATCGTCGTTGATGTCGGAAAGCCTCTGCCAAAAAGGGAGGACCTTGGTTCACCATTTGCGATTATGAACCAGATGATCGGTATCATGATAAATCAGAATGTACAGGCGCAGATAGAAAGCCTTGGAGAGGAAGATGTTTTCATCAGGCCCGATCTCGGCACGATCGAATCAGCGGATTTCCAGCGCGGTAAAGAGGCTGTGGAAAGGGGCGAAGAGGCGGCCCGTAAACAGACAGACAGTCTTCGGCGGTACTCGGTAAGTGAGCAGGAATATGCGGTCTTTGCCGCACGGCATCGGATGCCCGAGGTTTCGACCGTGCACATCGCTTCGGTCACGGTGCAGAGCGATGGCCTCATAAATATACCCAAAGAATCCGTCGAGAGCAGGCTCGAGATCAAAGCGGGCGACGTGCTTACTAAAGAGGAACTGCAAAAGAGGGTTTCGCTTGTTTACGGCATAGGTGATTTCGAACGCGTTGACTTGGACCTCAATCCCCGGGGAGATGCACACGACGTCGTTCTCCGGCCGGTCGAGAAGTCCTGGGGGCCGAACTATGTGAAGTTCGGGCTGAATCTTGAGACCAATTTTGCGAGCGGCAGCTCGTACAATATTCTTGTCGATCATACCCGAAGGTGGATCAACCGGCTCGGCGCCGAATGGAAGACCCTTGTCCAGGTCGGAAGCAATATGGCGGCTTTTTCGGAGTTCTACCAACCCCTTGACCAAAGCCATTCGTATTTCGTTGCCCCTTACATCAGGGCAGATCAGCGGTTTGTAGATGTTTATCGGGGGCGTGACATCGTCGCCGAGTACCGTGCAAGGGAATTTGACTGGGGGTTTGATTTCGGACTGGAGCCCTTGAGCTATGGTGAACTGAGAGTCGGATATGTCGGCGGCCTTTTCAAGCCGAAACTCCAGACAGGAGAACTCGCAATATCTGATGAGACGGTCAACAAGGGCGGCTTGCGCATGAGGCTGATCGTCGACCAGCTTGACAACGTGAACTTCCCGCGCAAGGGGTTCATCGCCCGGGCCAACTTCTATGCTGCGCGGTCTGAACTCGGGGCCGATGACGAGTACAATAGACTCGACATTACCGCCGGGAAGGCTTTTACTTATAAGAAGTTCACAATACTTGGTTCAGTCCGGTTCGGGACCTATCTCGGCAAACATCTGCCTTTCTATGATGAGTTTACTCTGGGAGGCTTTCTAAGTCTTTCGGGCCTTGCCTCAGATCAACTGCGCGGAGAGCGCGTCGGCCTCGGCAGGCTGATCACTTACTGGCAGGCAAGAAAATCCATTATCGGTGATTTGTATCTCGGAGGCTCCATCGAGACCGGAAATGCCTGGAAAAAGGACGAAGATATGAGGTTTGACAGTCTCAGACTCGCAGGAAGCGCTTTTGTCGGTTTCGATTCACTCTTCGGGCCTCTCTACCTGGCATACGGCCATGCCGATCAGGGATTCAACGCCGTCTATCTCTATCTGGGAAGGACTTTCTGACGCAGACTGAAATGCATATGTCCCAAGTCCAGAGATAAGTGGCTCGACCTCTTAATGTGGCGGTCATTGCGAGCACCTGAAAGGTGCGCGGCAATCCGACCTGAAGGGTCGTTGCGAAGGCGAAGCCTGTGGCAATCTCAAAGGAGATTCCCGTTTGGCTCGGAATTGGCGCTCTGCGTCAGATTGCTTCGTTTCACTCGCAATGACCATTCTTATCGGTGGATTTTGGCACGTGACTATGTCTTTCCCTCTGCATTCTTTTCGCTTCTTGCACGCATTTCCATGATCCTTCTGGAGTATTCATTTTTGAGGGCCTCCAAATACCCGGCATCGATCGGCCCCTTCCAAGTGACAAGCTCCGTGAAGCGTTTCGGTATGGATATGTCGTTTGGATCGAAGCCGGTCAGGAATCTCATCTTCCAGCGAAGTTCCCGGATCTTCTCTGATATGTCCGGAATATTCCCCGCGAGATCAGTGTATCCCATGGAACTCAGGCAACGTCCGAGCATTTCATTGGTGTATATGCTTCGTGCGAAAAGGCAGGCCACCATCGATGTGAGAAAAACACGTTCCTGCTCATCTCTGACAAGAAAATCGACAGCCTTTCCGGCGTCCTTCTCATCTGTCTTCTGGTCATAGGAGTATCCCGCAGAGTCGAGATGAGAGTGGCGCAATCCGAGCGCCTGTGAAGTGAAGAAGACCTCTCCCGTAGCATATCCTGCCATTTCCTGGCCAAGGACACAGGCAAAATCCCGGCCGCCGTAACGCTCCACAGCTCTCATGGTGCCCTGTGCGAGGGTACTGTAAAACTCGTTTGAACCCAGCGCAAGGTGCTGTATGGCTTCCTTGTATCTCTCGGCGTCCCCGAATTTCAGAGGAATTACAGTCTCGGTTTCGGATATGAGCCCATTTTCGAACGCCTCTGTTGCCCATGCGAGAGCCACCCCGGCAGACATGACATCAAGCCCCATCCTTTCAACCGTGTCTATTATGCCCAGCACTGCAAAACAGTCGAGCACGCCGAGCATGGAGCCTGCGGCAAAAATCGGCTCGTGGTCATACGAAATCTGACGGTAGAGGTAACGGTTTTCCTCCTGAAACCGCTCACGAACAAATCCAATGTGGATACAGCCCACGGGACAGCCTGCGCAAGCAGCATTGCGAAGCAGGGCAACCTCGGCGAACCTTTCTCCGGATATGCCGCCGATGTCCGGATCTGTCGTCTGCCTGAGGTTTCTTATCGGCAGCGCCTTGAGTTTATTCAGGCCTATCACATTTGCCGGCGTGCCGAGGTTGTGATATTTGCTCATCATATCAGTGTCTGTTAGCTGCTTGTAGACCTCTTCGAAGAGTTTAGGATATTCCTTATTTTCAGGCAGCGGGATCGATGATGCATCTCCCTGGATAACTATTCCCTTGAGATTCTTCGTGCCCATAACCGCTCCGCCCCCGAGTCTGCCGAAGTGCCGGTAGGTATCGGCGTTTATGCCGGCCATTGCCGAAGCCCGTTCACCCGCAGGACCAATGCGCAGGATGCTTCGATGCCCTGAACCCTTGAACATGTGGCGAAGATATTTGCCGGTCGCGAATACATCCATCCCCCAGAGGTAATGGACATCCTTGATTTCGAGATGGCGCGACCCTAAAGAGAGGCACACCGGTTTTGCCGCCTTTCCAGTGATCACGAGCCCGTCGAGATCAGCAAAGCGGAGGGTCAGGGCTGAGCGGCCGCCGGCATGACTTTCCGCATACTGATTGTGATGTGGAGACTTGAACGCGCATACGGTTTTACTCATGAGTGGAAAATATCCTGTGAGAGGCCCGATTGCAAATATTAGCGGCTGGTCAGGGTCATTCCATGGCCGGCCGGGATGTGCATATTTACTGAACAGAAGAGCGGCAAGTCCGCTTCCGCCGGCTGCTTCCCCTCTACCCCCAAGTTCCACAACACTGCCCTGACCCGTCGTCAGGTCTACCGTGAGTACTCTGAAGTAGTCTCTGATCATGAGGAAACCTCCCCCGCCTCTTCAGGCTCCGGAGGTGACAAGGCCACCTCTTTTGTCTCAAGGCAGTCATGGGGGCAGTACTGAACGCAACGGCCGCAATGAATGCACACGAAGGGCTCTCCCGTCGGATCGAGATAAATGGCGTCAACCGGACAGGCCTTTGCGCACGCGCCGCACCGGATGCAGAGCTTCTTTCTGACGATGACTCCCCCTCCCTTCCTCTGGGAATAAGCGCCCGTTGGACATGCTATGGCGCACGGAGCTGATGTGCAGGCGAGGCAGTTAATCGCTTCAAAGCCGGTGGAAAGCCCGCCGGACGTGCGGATGCGGATTCCCGCAGTATCCCATGAAAGCCGCTTGTATATGTGTCGCGCACACGCGAGGGAGCACGAGTGACATCCGATACACCTTTCCATCCTTGGCGTGGTGAGAATCTTCATATGCTTGTACCTCCTGAGTTACGAAAAGAGCCTAACCCACATTATTCGTGAATGATTCGCATGAGAAGAGCAGATGCGGCATAGGAGCGGCTTTATCCCGATTCTTATCGGGATACCTCGGTCTACGACTCGTAGAGAGGTCCCGATTCTTATCGGGGCCGAGAATGAGTCCCGAATGCTTTCGGATATCTGCTCTTCTTCATCATGCGTTTACGAATAATCCGGGCTGTGTAAAACCTGAATCCTATCTCATCTCCCTCGGCTGGCCTGTGGAGGCGAGCACGCTGTTCCAGAGCCAGTTTTCCGTGTCGATCTTTCTCCGTTTCGAGACGGCAAGATTGATAGACACGTGGGTAAATTCATTTTTGGAGAAGCCCACGACCATATTGGTGCGACCTGCCATGCCCGCGTGGACCGCACTCTGACCGAGAAGGAGGCAAAAGGCTGAATCGTTGGCGTTTGCAGGAATGCTCCGGATCGTATAACTGGGATCGATGTATTTAAGGTTGAGCTCCATACCGATGCGTTTGAAGTACTCTCTGATCTTGTCCCGAAGGAAAACGCCGATGTCTCCCAAACGCACATTGCCTGATGCATCCCTCTCCCCTGTTTTTTCCATGAGTTCCTGGCCCGCGCCCTCTGCCACGACAACGACCGCATGCCCACTTGCTTCAAGCCTTTCTTTCAAGACCGCAAGGAATGCCTCAAGGGTGAAGGATACTTCCGGAACAAGGCAGAAGTTGACCTGATTGTCTGCAAGAGCCGCATAGCCCGCGATGAAGCCGGACTCACGTCCCATAAGCTTTACGAGTCCCACACCGTTTCTTGCACCCATGGCCTCGTTATGTGCGGCAATGATCACCCTTCTCGCTTCGGAACCTGCAGTCTGGAAGCCGAAAGACCTGTCGATAAAGGAGATGTCGTTATCTATCGTCTTCGGTATACCGATTACGCTGATCTTCAGATTGCGCTTTTGTATCTCCTCTGAAATGGCCTGAGCGCCCCGTAGGGTACCGTCACCGCCGATGGTAAAAAGAATATTGATCTTCATCCGCTCAAGGGTATCAACCATTTCGGGTATGTCCTGAGCCCCCCGGGAAGAACCAAGCACGGTCCCTCCCATTTTGTTGATGTTGCTCACATACTGAGGGGTGAGTTCTCTCGGAACATGGCCGTACCTCGGACTGAGACCTTCGTACCCGTAAGGAAAGCCCAAGACATCATTAACACCGTAATGATGAAAGAGACTCAGTACAACTGCGCGTATTACGTCATTTAATCCGGGGCATAGTCCTCCGCAGGTGACAATCCCCGCCCGCACCTGCGCCGGATCGAAGAAAATCCTCTCCCTTGGGCCGGCTACTTCGAAGGAAGGAGGCTGCTTGCCGTTATCAAAGTATGCCTTCAGCTCTTCCAGATCGGAGTGATAGACTATCCGTCTCGCCTCTGTGACGAACCGGGCGACTGTCATCGGCGAAGGAATAGTGCACTCGCCCAATGTCGCTATATCCAAGTTCAGGTCAGACATTTCCATAGAGTCTATCTCGCTCTATAATTCCATTCTGTCCGTATTGTCATTGTCCGGCTTGACCGGACAATCCAGAGGTCTTTGAAAACACTGGATTCCCCGATCAAGTCGGGGAATGACGGATTCTGCAAACCATAATTTGCGAACATACTGCATTCCACAGCCTCTTCGTATGATCATGACCTGAAAAGTGTCGTTCCCGCACCCCGAAGTTCGGTCACGGCCTGCTTGACCCTTTCGGCCGCGGCTATCTCAGCCAAAGAAAGATAGGACCGCGGATCATATGCCTTTTTGTCCCCCACTTCTCCGTCAACTTTCAGGACGCCGTCATAATTTCTGAACATGTGGTCCGCTATGGCCCGTGTAAAAGAATACTGTATGTCGGTATCTATGTTCATCTTCACTACACCGTAATCGATGGCTTCGTGGATCTCATCGACAGAGGAACCGGAGCCGCCGTGAAAGACAAGAGCAAACCGTGCCCCTTTTCCGCATTTCCTGATAACGGCTTCCTGCCCCGCTCTCAGTATCGCAGGTTTCAGCTTCACATGTCCCGGCTTGTAGACGCCATGCACGTTGCCGAATGTAGCGGCAAAAAGATACCGGGCGCCTTTCACAGTATTCATGCGGCGGGCAACCTCGATCATGTCCTCGGGGGTTGTATAGAGTTTTGCGCCGCCTTCACCCTTCACGCCGTCCTCTTCGCCTCCGACAACTCCCGCCTCTATCTCAAGAATAAGCCCGTTCCGGCGGCACCGTTCGAGGAGACCGACCGCGACATCAAGATTTTCCTTCAGAGGCAACGCGCTTCCGTCGAACATGTGGCTATTGAAGAGATTCGGCAACCCATTGGCACGACGGCGCTCGGTCTCCTCGATCAGCGGCATCACAAAGTTCTTAAGCTTGTCCGCCTGACAATGGTCGGTGTGCAGTGCAACGTATACGGGATATCGTTCCGCAACCCTATGCACGTGCTCTGCGATAGAGACGGCTCCAAGCGGCATATCCTTTATCACAGAACCCGATGCAAAGGCGCCGCCGCCGGTGGAAACCTGGATTATGCCGTCGCTTTTGCTCTCGGCGAGACCTCTCAACACTGCGTTTGCAGTTGTTAGAGAGGTTACATTTACTGCGGGATAGGCGAATTTTTTCTCCTGCGCCCTGTCAATCATTTTGCAATATGTTTTATAATCCGCAACCGGCATATATATTCCTCCCTTTACTCCTCATACATTATCTGCTTTGCATCCCATATATTCTCACAGTACTCTTTGATTGAGCGGTCAGAGGAAAATTTACCCATCCGTGCGACGTTGAGAATCGACATGTACGTCCATCTTTTGTTGTCAAGAAATGCCTTGCCGACCCGGTCCTGGCAATCGACATATGACTGATAGTCCGCGAGAAGCAAGTAGTCATCACGATCGAGGAGAGAATCCACCA
>JBFLXP010000091.1:0-9886 GCA_040757315.1 Nitrospirota bacterium | reverse complement strand
GATACTTGTTGATCCCGAGAGTTACTGAACGCACACGGTTATCACGTATTGTCACCGGATCGCCGTTCCTGTCCGTATAAGCCACAATTTGGAAGCGCTCCTGTGCGTTTGCTCTGATTTCTTCATAACGCGCCGCCAGCTCCCAGCCGCTTTCCATGGCAAGTATCTTCTCTTCGCCTGTAATGAGCCACGTTCCGTCGATATGCCATCCATCGGTAGTAAGATCCGGCATCCCGCTGCTCCGGCCTTCTTCGGCCCGGATGTACGAAGCTTTCATGGAAAAAGGCCCGTAGAACCACTGGATATCTCCGCCCCAGCGCAAACGCTCTCCTTCAACAGAAAGTCTTGGAAATAATTCAAACCTTTCTGCTGTCCTCGCCCGGAAGCCGGATTCTCTCTTCTGTTCACCTGTGTAGGTGGCATTCAATGCGATCTTTGTCTTTCTTGCCCATTCGGGTCCTTGTGCAAACGGCAGTACCGCAATTCGTCCTGCGACTTCCATATCTGAATTGTCAGCGTCGTTCAGATGAATCCCTTCACCATTAAACAGGCCTAGGCCATACTCAAGAATACCGGCATAAGGCCGGCCGAAATTATGCACCATGACACCGATATCTTCAGCCGGCGCAACGCTGGCGGTTACGTTCGCGCGTTCTACGAAATCAAGATACTTCTCTGGATAAAGCACCTCATAGCTGAAAGGCTCCTTGAACTGACCGACACGTACATTTGCCCATGGAACGTACCCAAAGTTCACGTAGGCAAAAATGAGTTCCGACTCGTCTCCGTCGATGTTCGCCTCGAAGTCATAGCCGATCTTTTCGAAGACAAACCCTTCAAACCCGATCCTGAAACGCCGTACATCAAAGGTGCTCGCGAGTGTTTCATCGGTGTTGATCTGCCTCTCCTTTTCGTGTCCCCTGAAATCCAGATGAAGAATACCGACCGGGCGAAATTCGAACCTGCCGTCCCGTGATTTGACATAAGGCCCCTTGTCCCAGCCCGCCGTCATCCCGGTGGCAGTCTCAGGTGTTTCCGGTTGCATTACGGCAGCAGTCGTATCTTTCTGCTCTGGCGCTGCCTGCGCTGCCTGCTTCTCGGTCTTCAGCCGTTTCACTTCCTCGGCAAGCGCTTCCCGCTTGCTTTCGCTGTCCTGAAGGCGATTTTCCAAAGCTTCGATCCGTCTCAGCAATTCATCATATTTCTTGTCTCCCGTCTTCCCGGAGCTTTCTTGTGCTATCGTCACTGCTGGGAACACAATCGCGACGAACAGCACCACTGCCATAAAAATACGAATATTCGACAGAGTAACCCTTTCCATGCATGATGCAGCATTACACCGCGCACAGCCTTTCATTTTCATATTCCCCCTCTCTTTATTGTTATCGAGTCTTTCTAAAAAATCCTGCCGATAATCAGTGTCTGTTCCACAAAGTCGTTGTTTTGTCATGCCGGACTTGATCCGGCATCCAGAAATGCCTTGAAAATACTGGATTTCCGTTTTCACGGGAATGACGGTTGTTTTGAATCTGTCCAGCGATAAGAATAGTGAACGCTTAATTAACCGGTCATTGCGAGCACCCCAAAGAGTGCGGCAATCTCGTTATGAAAAACGAGATTGCTTCGTTTCACTCGCAATGACCCTCCTTATCGTTGGACCCGGATATCAGTAATCAGTCTCGATAAGCTGCCATTCGGCATATCCATCTTTAACTCTCTCGATCTTCCGGCCGACCAATCGTATCTGCGCTTTGACGGGATGTGTTTTGACAGTGATATACGCCCTCACAATGTTCGCAATTGAGGCTTCAAGGAAAGTCAGCTCCTGTCCGTCCTGAAGGCGTATTGTCATTCGCATGTGCCTGTGACCGGCGGGTATCTCGGCAACCACTTCTTTTATGTCTTCGTTTTTGATAAGCATGCGCATACCTCCTGAATGGGTAAATGACTTGATCCAGTGCAGCCCGCTTTAGTAAAGCCCGATTCGGGAAAGATTCCGGACAAGCCGGAATGACAGCAACCGTGTTCGAGTGTGACGTTGTCATTCCCGCTTGTCGGGAATCCTTCTTCGTCAGTATTAAAGGATCTATGCATACTCGATCACAGGTGTGCGTCCAGATCGGCGTTTGTTTTTTCCCTTGTCCATATATTACTATTTTTATGGGACTAAGGTTTGGTTATGTACAAAGAATACTTCGGTTTCAAAGAACTTCCCTTTTCGATAGCGCCCGACCCGAGATATATCTATATGAGCGGACAGCATCGGGAAGCTCTCGCTCATTTGCTCTACGGAGTGAAGACAGAAGGGGGATTCGTTCTTCTGACGGGCGAGATCGGTACGGGGAAAACGACCATCTGCCGTTGTTTATTCGAGCAGACTCCCAAAAATACGGATATAGCATTCATCCTGAACCCCAAGGTTTCGGCGGGCGAGCTGCTTGCAACGATCTGCGACGAACTCCGGATACCATATCCCGACGGGAATCAGAGCGTCAAGGTCTTTGTAGACAGGATTAACGGGCATCTTCTTGACTCCTATTCAAAAGGCCGAAGGACCATTCTCATCATCGAAGAGGCCCAGAATCTCAGCCCGGACGTGCTGGAACAGATCAGACTGTTGACCAATCTCGAAACAGACCGGCAAAAACTCCTTCAGATAATTATGGTCGGACAGCCGGAATTGAGGGATATGCTTGCCCGGTCGGATCTCGAACAACTTTCACAGAGGATTACAGCCCGGTATCACCTGGGGCCCATAACCGAAAAAGAAGTCGGTGAATACGTTAATCATCGTCTGGCTGTTGCCGGAGCTAAGGAGATGTTGTTCCCGGAGGAGCTTACGGATACGCTTTACCGGTTGAGCCGTGGAATTCCGAGACTGATTAACGTGATCTGCGACAGGGCGCTGCTCGGCATCTATGTTAAGGGGAGGAAGTCGGTTGACAAGGAGACGTTGCTCAATGCTGCGGGCGAAGTCCTTTCGGGCAGCGGTGCAGGCGCGAGGCGTCGACCGATAAAGAAATGGATCGCATCCGGTCTTTTCCTTGTATTTGGAGCATCGCTTGCAATACTATTCTATTTGTATAATCAACCGGAAGAGTCTCCTTTGCTTGCTCTGTCGGAGGGTTCTAAAAGCCGTGCAAACGCGTCAAATCAAAACGGCGCGGCGTCATTTATCTGGCCTGCCGACTATCCGATAAAAAAAAGCAGGCAGATTGCTTTAGAGGTTTTATTGAAGAGATGGGAAGTCCCTGTTCAGGGGGAAGACCAAACGAACCGCTGCCGAATCGCTCAGAACAGTGGTTTAAGTTGTCTCGAAGGCATGGCGGGCATTGAAGAACTGAGGAGGATGGACAGACCGGCGGTGCTGAAGTTATACGACGGCCGGGGAGAGAAATTTTACGCCGCGCTCGTCGGCCTGCAGGATAGGACCGCCGCCTTTTCAGTTGGCTCAAAGACGATGATCGTTGACCTTGCCGCTGTGAAGAAGCAGTGGTTGGGTGAGTATGCGCTGCTGTGGCGTCCGCCCGGAAACTACGAAGGCTCTATCCGTCCAGGGGATAAAGGTGAACAAGTAGTTTGGCTGAACAGACAATTATCTTCACTCACCGGCTCGACAGCGCGGGAGCAGCAGAAAGATGAATACACCGACTCTCTCGTCAAAGAGGTGAAGAAGTTTCAGATTGCCAACGGGTTGATGCCCGACGGAATAGTGGGTCCGCAGACGATTATTCGTATCAATAACGCTGTTGGAAGTGATGAGCCAAGGTTGGTAAGAAAGAGAGAGAAGTAATTATGTCTTATATACTCGATGCCTTGAAAAAATCGGAAAAAGAGCGGCAGCGGGGCGCGGTGCCCGACGTCCTGACAGTACAGGAACCGGGTTCGTACGATAGAAGAAAGCGAAGCGCATGGCCGTATCTGATCATCGCTGCGCTTCTTCTCAACGCCGGAATACTAATCTGGTGGGCCGGTTTCTTACCGGGGAAGAAGGGGAATGCCGCAAAGGTTGATTCCGTGGTTTCAATGGTGCCTCGAGAGACAGCTCCGACCTCAACTGCGGCAGTTCTTCCTGCACTGGGCACGAATCCAACTGATAGGACCGAATCGGAGAAACACCCGGAGAATGGCGGAAGGGAGGCTGTAGTGAAGGCAGATAACGCCGAGCCTTCGGTGAAGCCAAAGCAAGGGGTGGTCCGGGAATCCAGTCAGAAGACACAAGCAAAGGTCAACGAAGAGCGGACGAGTAAGGAGACTTCCATCCAGCATGATAAGATTCAAACGGGTGACGATTCCCACAAACTTCAGGCTGCTGTTCCAAAGCCCGACCCGAATAAGACTTACAATGTTGCGGAGCTTCCCGAGGCAATCAGGAAATCTCTCCCGCCGCTTTCTCTAACCATAGCTTTCTATTCGGATGATCCGGCTTCGCGAGTTGCGAGAATCGACGGACAGACCGTCAGGGAAGGGGAATATCTTGCTTCCGGATTGCTTCTCGAAAGCATCACCCCGCAGGAAGTCATATTCAGTTTCAAGGGCTACCGGTTTCGCATAAGAATGAAATAGAAGATCCGTCAAAAGCCCCTTCAACTACAGTGAGCTGTTCCTAACAGAACTATACACCCTAATATTGCAGAGACTATAATCATAATTGACGCGCTTGACAATGTGTCATTCCGGCTTGACCGGAATCTCCCTTCGTTTTTTAAGAAGGATTCCCGAATAGCCCTCTTTTTTGAAGAGGGTAGAGCATAGTTCATTATCGGGGAAATCCTGACAAAAATTGTTTGCCATTTAACTTATTAGAAGATAGAAATATTAATAATAATTAGTATTTTTACAGGCTGGCGGCTGTTCAGGCTCGACAACCTCTCTCAGAAACGACGGCACCGGAGTGAATTTCACAATCTGCCGTTTTTTTTGACCGCAGTTCGCTGACAATTACAGTTTCGGGTATAATCTCAACCAGGAGGTTTGGATGAGAACGACCACGAGATATCTGACAGTATTGCTTCTCATACTCTTTCTCTTTGGATCATTTCATGTTTTTGCGGAAGAGACTCTTGAGCCCAAAAAGGAACCGGTTGCTGCTACGGACCCGGAACGGCAAAAAATCGAAGAGAAATGGGGCATTCAGATCAAGAGCGTCAGGCTGTCCGCCGCCGGTTATATGGTGGACTTCCGGTATCACGTGACTGATTCGGACAAGGCTTCCGCCATCCTTAGACGTCAGCAGAAGGCAGCTCTTATAGACCAGGATAGCGGGACCGAATTGGGTGTGCCAAGGACGCGGCTTGGTCCGATGCGCCAGACGGCCGTGAAGCCGGCAGCGGACCGGGATTATTTTATTTTTTTCGGTAACAAGAACGGAGTGGTGAAACCCGGAGACAAGGTCACCGTCGTCATCGGCGATTTCAAGCTGGAGAACCTGGTTGTTGAGGAGTAGCGCTCCCGAGTTCCCTTTCCTTCCAGATCATGAAGAGCGCAGGATAGATCAGGAGTTCCAGAAGCGTAGATGTAACGATGCCGCCAACCATGGGCGCGGCGATCCGCTTCATTATATCGGACCCTATGCCTGAGCTGAACAGGATGGGAAGAAGTCCCGCGATGATCACAGTTACGGTCATGTGCTTCGGCCGGATCCTTCTCACCGCTCCGAACATGATGGCATCCTTCAGATCTTCGGTCGTCTTCATTCTGCCTTCCTTTTTCCACTGGTTGTAAGCGAGATCGAGATAAAGAAGCATTATGACACCGGTCTCCGCGTCTATACCGGCCATTGCGATGATGCCGATCCAGACGGCGGTGCTCATGTTATAGTTGAGGATATACAAAAGCCAAAAAGAGCCCACAAGAGAAAACGGCACGGCAAGCAGGATGATTGCCGTTTTTGTAAGAGATTTCGTATTGAAATAGAGCAGAATAAGTATAATGACCAAGGTCAGAGGGATGACTGTTTTCAGTCTCTCTCGTGTCTTGAGAAGGTACTCAAAGTCGCCGCTCCACAGAATCTGGTAACCGGATGGGATACTGACCGATGATATCTTCTCGCCGGCGCTGTCCATATATCCCTGGATATCGCTTCCTGTGTAGTCAATGTAGATGTAAGCAGTCAGGAATCCCTCGTCGCTTTTTACCACACTCGGCCCCTTCACAACTCTGATGTCCGCGAGTTCAGCTATCGGCACCATCGACGAACCCCTGAACACGTCGCCGACAGGGTTCGAGACTACAGGGATATAAGGTAAAGGAACAAGGAGATTCCTGATCGACCCGGCGTCGTCACGCAGTTCCCTCGCATATCTGACGTTAACCGGATACCGCTCGCGCCCCTCAACAGTCGTCGTAAGGTTCAGTCCTCCTGCAGCAGACTGGACTATATCGAGGACATCGCTGACATTCAGGTTGTACCGGGCGGCTGCTTCTCTCTTTACTTCGATATCGAGGTAATAGCCGGTATTGACCCGCTCGGCATAAACGCTCCTCGTGCCCGGGATATTCCTGAGACTCTGTTCGATCTCCAGACCCACCCGCTCAATTTCTTTGAGATCGGTCCCTATAACCTTGATGCCGAGCGGCGTCCTGATCCCGGTCGAGAGCATATCTATACGGGCTTTGATTGGGTAGGTGAAAGAATTTGCGACTCCGGGGATTGTCAGAACGTCATTCATTTCATCTTTCAGCATATCCACGGTCATACCTTTTCTCCACTGGTCTTCGGGTTTGAGGTTTATGACCGTTTCGAACATCTCGACAGGGGCGGGGTCCGTCGCAGTTTCCGCACGGCCGGCCTTGCCGAATACCTGGCTGACTTCCGGGATAGACTTCAAGAGCTTGTCCTGGATCTGAAGCAGCTTCGACACTTCGGTTATCGAAGGTCCAGGGACTGTCACGGGCATGTAGAACAATGACCCTTCATAGAGAGGTGGCATGAATTCGGATCCCAGTTTCAGAAACGGATAGGCAGTGATCGCAATTATTATTAGAGCGAGCACAATTACCAACCTCCTTTTCGCAAGAACAAACCGGACTGCCGGTCCATAAATCTTGTGGAGGAATACATTGATCGGGTTTTCTTCCTCGCTGCTCGTTTTTCCCCTGATGAGCAACGTCATCAGAGGGGGGGTCAGTGTTATCGCAAGAAAAGAAGCGAAGAGCATGGCAAATGTCTTTGTATAGGCCAGCGGTCTGAAAAGTCTTCCTGCCTGTGCCTGGAGAAAGAAAACAGGCAGAAACGCAACCGTAATGACCAGGAGAGAAAAGAACAGGGAAGGCCCCACCTCTTTGGCCGCATCGATGATGACGTCTGTTTTCGATCCTTGCCTTCCGTGCTTTTCCCAGTCTGCAAGCCTCTTATGGGCGTTCTCGACCATGATGATCGAGGCATCGACCATTGTGCCGATGGCAATGGCTATGCCGCTCAGACTCATGATATTCGAAGTAACGTTGAGATAATTCATGCATATGAACGACATAATTATGGCAAGGGGAAGCGTAATGAGAATAACGAAGGCGCTGGGGAGATGAAAGAGGAAAATAACGCAGGAAATGCCCACGACGAGAGAAATGGCGATCAACTTGTTCCGGAGCGTGTCCACTGATTTGTGAATGAGGTCGGACCTGTCATAGGTCGTGACAATCTTTACACCCTTCGGCAAATTCGGTTCGATATCCTTCCTTATTTTCTCCTTCACCCGGTCGAGGACATTCAGAACGTTTTCACCGAACCGGACAATGACGATCCCGCCTGCCACCTCTCCCCTGCCGTCGAGGTCCGCGATCCCCCTCCGTATCTCAGGCCCGAGTTGCACACGGGCCACATCCTTCAGTAAGACAGGCGTGCCCGCCCTGTCTGTTGTAACAACGGTGCTGCCGAGGTCCGAAAGGTTCCGGATGTACCCTCGTCCCCTCACCGCGAATTCGCGGCCCGCCGATTCGATAACTCTCCCTTCCACATCGATATTGCTGCGTCGCACGCTCTCAAGTACAGAAGTGAGCGGGATGTTGTACGCAAGGAGCCTCGAAGGATCAACAATCACCTGGTACTGTCTGACGAACCCGCCTATGCTGGCGACCTGTGCCACCCCCGGGGTGCTCTCGACAGCGAGCTTAACCGTGTAATCCTGAAGCGACCTCAGATCGGCAAGGTTGAGGGAACCGGACTCATCTACGAGCGCATAGGAAAATCCCCAACCCAGACTCGTCGCATCTGGTCCCAGGACGGGATTGACATCCGCAGGTATCTTGTTCCTGACGCTCTGGAGATATTCGATTACCCTGCTCCGCGCCCAGTAGATATCGGTCCCCTCTTTGAAGATCACATAAATGAAAGAACTGCCGAGATACGAAAAACCCCGCACAACATCGACCTCGGGGGCGGCAAGCAGTGTTGAAGAAATGGGATAGGTTATCTGGTTTTCTACAAGGTCAGGGCTCCGTCCGGGCCAGTCAGTGTAAATGATGACCTGTGTCTCGCTGAGATCCGGAATCGCGTCTATCGGAGTATTCCTGAGCGCCCATAAGCCCCATCCGGCAAGGACGACTACGAAAAGGAGGACGATGAACCTGTTCCTTGCGCTGAACTCGATGATCTTCCGGATCATTCGTGGACTATTCCCCTCAGCTTCGACTCGGAATCGATAAGGAAGGCGGCTGAGGAGGCAACGCGGTCGCCGGCCTTCAATCCCCTCAGAACTTCCACGGCGCCGTCCGCTCTCAACCCCGTCGCTATCTCCCTGGGCTCGAAGAATCCGTCGCCTCTATCGACGTATACGATCTGCCGTTTGCCCGAATCGAGGACGGCGCTTTCCGGTATCGCAAGGCGCTTTCCCATATCAACGGATATCTCGACCGTGGTGAACATTTGCGGCTTCAGGACAGTGCGCGGATTCGGCACGCTGAACCGGACCTTTGCCGAACGAGTCTGTTCGGCGATGAAGGGATAGATGAAATCTATTTTCGACCGGAATGTTTTATCCGGGAAATAGCTGAGACTGATTTTGGCCTGCTGTCCGACTTTGACGAGCGGCAGATCGGGTTCGTAAATGTCCGCGATAATCCAGACCGTGGAAAGATCGACAATGTCCACGATCTTGTCCCCCGACGAAACCCTTGTGCCTTTCACAACCGGTTTCTGTAAAACAAAGCCGTTCGCGGGGCTGCGCAACTGTAATATTTTCATCGGCTCTTTCGTCTCTTCAATCTTCTTGATCTGATCTTCGGGTATCTCCCAGAGCATCAATCTCTGCTTTGCCACCTGGAGCAATGCCTCGATATCGAAGGTGAGCATCTGCCCGGTCGTACCGTACCGGTCGCCCCATCTGAACTCCACATTTCTTTGAAACCTGTGACCTTTTTCATCTTTCCATTTGAGGAGGTTTATAAATTCCAGTTGAGTTGACAGCAACTCGGGACTATATATATCGGCGATCAAATCGCCTTTTCTCACCGGTTTGCCGGCAAAATCGGCATAGAGTTTTTCGACCCAGCCTTCCACTTTGATATTGACCGTACTGATTTTCCGTTCATCGGATTCAACGCGGCCGACCGTCCTGATTGTTTTCCAGAGGGGTTTGATGGTCGCCTCGGTTATCTGAACTCCGATCAACTGCTGCTTGTCGAGAGGGATGTCAACAAACGGCGCATCTTCGACAGATCCCTCCTCGCCTGCTTTCGGTATATCCTTGTCATTGGATGTATGTGTGACCGTTGATTTATCATCCGATTTGGCAGAATTGTGTCGCCTCGCGCTGGCAGAGGACAAAAAATATGCGAGCAATCCTACGGCGATCATCACACAGACGGCAGTCACGATATTATTTTTTTTCATGCTCTGGGCTCCTCAAAATCTTCTGTCATTCCGGCTTGTCGGGAATCGTTCTTCAAT
>JBFLXP010000090.1:0-9959 GCA_040757315.1 Nitrospirota bacterium | reverse complement strand
ATATCGGCACTATGCAGGCTGTGGCATTATCGGCTGTTGTCTGTATGGGGGCGTCTGGTGTATTCAAAATGAAGACGGAGCGAAGTTAGCGGCATGCCGGAAGTCAAATGATATGAGCCTGTCCAAGAATAGCTATTCAAACAATTCGTCATTCCCCGACTTGCTTGCCCGCCGTCTTTTTTTGGAGAGATCGGTGAATCCATGGTTCGACATCCGTCTTACGTATTGACGGACGGACAATGACAAAATGGAAGTTTCTAAACAGCAATGATATTTTGGAAAGAGTAGAATAAATATCCATGAAACTCCTGGCGATCGAGACAGCAACCCTGCTTGGAGGGATGGCGATTATGGACGAATCTGAGGGTCTTATTGCCGAGTCGCGCCTGAACGTGAAAGCAACTTACTCCGAACGGCTGATGGTGGAGGTGGATCACATGCTGAAACAGTCCGGACTGTCACTTGACCGGATCGACGCCTTTGCCGTCTCTGTCGGCCCGGGTTCTTTCACCGGATTAAGAATCGGACTGAGTACTGTTAAAGGGTTTGCCTTCGTTAGCGGCAGACCGGTCATATCGGTTCCGACCCTTGAGGCGATGGCATGGAACCTTGCTTTTTCGCGTTATCCGGTCTGCACGATGCTGGACGCACGGAAGAAAGAGGTATACGCCGCTCTCTTTGTTTTGGAGAATGGGGAGATCAAAAGGATCATGTGCGAAACGTCGATCGGCGCAGAGCAGCTTCTGAAAAAAATTCAAAGTGACGCTCCTGAACAGAAGATCGTTTTTGCGGGGGAAGGCGCTTTGCTCTATGAAAAGCTGATTACGGACACCATTGCTGACAGAGCAGTGTTCGCGCCGCCCGAAAAGATGACGCCGTCAGCGGCCGCAGTGGCGGCTCTTGGGATGAAAAAAGCGTTGCGGGGAGAATTCTCCGAGCCCATTGGCCTTGTTCCATTTTACATACGGAGATCGGAGGCAGAAATCAAAAGGGATGGATGATGCGGTAATAAGGGAAATGCGGGAAGAGGATATCCCGGAAATCCTGGATATCGAGCACATCTCTTTTTCCGAACCCTGGAGCGAGGCAGCATTCCTCGGCGAAATCCTCAAGTCCTACGCTCTGAACAGAATCCTTCTTATCGGGGACAGGCTTGTCGGTTACGTATGCGTCAATTACCTGTTCGACGAAGCCCACATCCTGAACCTGGCGGTTCATCCTGATTTCAGAAGAAGGGGCCTGGCGACCGGGATGATGAACCACATCTTAAGCGAACTGAAGAAAAGGGGCTGCAAGTACATCTACCTCGAAGTGAGGGTCTCGAATACGACGGCAAGAGCCTTCTATGAACGGTTCGATTTCAGAGTTGCAGGTGCGAGAAAGAAGTACTATGTCAATCCGGTCGAAGACGCAGTCTTGATGATGCGGAGGATGTGATCAGGTGATGTGCATATGAGTTGTCTGAGAACGCGATTTGAGTTATCCGTCATTCCCCGACTTGATCGGGGAATCCATGGTTCGACAAGCTCACCATGACAATTGTCACTCTGAGCCTGTCGAAGGGTGGATTGTCCGGTCAAGCCGGACAATGACAGGATAGGAGTTCTGGACAGGCTTACATCCCTCGATTTCAAGCGCTTAGAGGAAACTCGTCCAAAAACAAATGATCATTTCCATACCCCGGCTATTTCGAAACTGCAGGCAGGGCATTTACCGTCCTTGACGACATTCTCGGATATCCTGAACCCGAAACGCTTGACAAGCAGTTTC
This sequence comes from Nitrospirota bacterium, assembly GCA_040757315.1. Taxonomy (GTDB): domain Bacteria; phylum Nitrospirota; class Thermodesulfovibrionia; order Thermodesulfovibrionales; family SM23-35; genus JAKLQR01. Next base: position 8,189 of record JBFLXP010000090.1, on the reverse strand, counting down.
TCGCATTGAGGGCAATAAGTATTCTCCCCGCCTTCGCCGGGGACGTTTCCTTCGTATACATAAAGAAGACCTGTCTCAAAGCCGATCTGTCGCGCCTTCCGGAGCGTCTCAATAGGCGTCCTGGGTTTATCCATCAACTTGTAGGTGGGATAGAATTGTGTCACATGCCATGGAATAGAGCGGTCGACGGACTTGATAAACTCCGCGATGTCTCTGAGGCTCCTTTCCGAGTCGTTATGGTCGGGTATCACAAGAGTGGTCACTTCCACCCATACTCCGAGTTCCTTCATGAGCCGGATCGTATTCAGGACCGGTTCCAGTTTGGCCCCGCATATTTTCTTGTAAAACTCGTCGTCTCCCTTAAGATCGATGTTATTGCCGTGCAGATAGGGCGCGATCGCCCGCACGGCCTCGGGGCCCGTGTAGCCGTTGCTCACAAAGACATTCTTGATGCCCCGTTCGCAAGCGAGCTTGGCACAGTCATAGGCGAACTCAAAAAACATGGTCGGTTCGGTATAAGTATACGAGATGCTTGCCGAACCATACCGGGCTGCCGAATCCACGATCTCCTCAGGCTCGGCAGACCGGCCGATAATGTCCGGCCGTTCCTTCGGGCACTGGGATATCTCATAGTTCTGACAATGCTCGCAGCGGAAATTGCATCCCACTGTCGCGATCGAAAACGATGTCGAGCCGGGAAGGAAATGAAAAAGGGGTTTCTTCTCGATGGGGTCGATGTTCATGGAGACGAGCTTCCCATAGACGAGAGAATACAACGTCCCATCCCTGTTCTCGCGGACCGCGCAGATGCCCCTCTTGCCCTCTTTGATCACGCAGCGATGGGCGCAAAGAAAACAGTGCACCTTCCTGTCATCGAGTTTCTCGTAGAATCGCGCTTCTTTCATCGTCCCTCTTATTGAAAATATTTTATCAAATAACGGAGAATTGCAAAACTCTCTTAATAAATTCCGAAAGATGATATACAATTAAGGTAAAAAGAACTATGCCCAAAACCGCGGGAATCATTATAATCGGAGACGAGATCCTTACCGGCAAGGTCCAGGACGACAACGCCTTTTTTATGGCAAAAGAACTCTTTGCACACGGAATCCATCTCCGCCGCATCTCGGTCATTCCGGACTCGACAGACGAGATAGCCGAGGAGGTAAGGACGTTTTCGGAGTGGTACGATTATGTCTTCACTTCCGGGGGGATAGGGCCTACTCACGACGATGTCACCATCGAAGGGATAGCAAAGGCATTTGGCGTCAAACCGGTGATCGACCCGATTCTGCGGGAGACACTCGAAAAGAGACAGGGTACCCTGTCGAAAGAGCAGCTCAAGATGGCAGAAGTCCCCGAAGGGTCGGAGTTGTTCACCGATGAAACCTTGTCTTTCCCCCTTATTCGCTTCAGAAACATTTATATCTTCCCCGGCATCCCTCAACTGCTGAGAAGAAAATTCGTGGCGATTGAAAAATTATTCAATGAGCCCCTCATCAGGGTGAAGAAAGTCTATCTGAAGGCTTCCGAGTCCGGAATTGCGCCCATTCTGAATGAGATGGTCGGCTGCTACAAGGACGTTAAAATCGGTTCCTATCCGGTGCTCGAAAACGACGATTATACTCTGATGATAACCATGGAATCCCTGAGTGATGCCGACCTCAATACAGCAGTTCAATGTCTCGTCGACAGGCTGCCTGAGGGGGCATTCGTCCGCATCGGGTAATGAAGGCCGGCCGGCATTGAAGTCATCCCTCGCTGTTGTCCTGGGTCTCTATATCCTCAAGGAAGGTTTTGAATACCTTCTACAGTATCTGAACCTCGTATATCTGAAGAGATACGGGCTGATAGTCCCTCCGGAATTTCATGGGGAGATAGACGAGACATTGCTGAGAAAGATGCGCGACTATGAAGTGGAGAAAACACGCTTCAGCTTCGTGTCCTCTCTTTTCGGCGTCCTTGTCGCCGTGGTTTTCTTCTTCGGCGGCCTCCTGAACTTTTACAATTCCTGGATCGCGTCGCTCAATCTGCCCTTCGTTCCGGCCGGCCTGGTTTTTGCCCTGCTGCTCAGTTATGCGAGCACGGTAATCTCGATACCTTTCAGTATCTACAGTACCTTCAGGATCGAGAACAAGCATGGGTTTAATACGATGACTCCGAAGTTGTGGCTTGCCGACTTCGGCAAATCTCTAATCGTCTCGACCGTAATGACCGGCATTGTTGTCTCCGTCGGCCTCTGGTTGATTGAATTTAGTCCCAATTACTGGTGGGTCTGGGTGTGGGGTTTCTTCCTTCTTTTCAGTATATTCATGATGTACATAGCGCCCTACGTTATCGAACCGCTTTTCAACAAATTCACGCCAATCGGGGATCCGGGGCTTGAAGAGAAGATCAAAGACATCATGGCTAAAATAAACATCAGAGTGAGCAGGGTCTTCAAGATGGACGCGTCAAAGAGAAGCAGACATACCAATGCATATTTTTCCGGAATAGGGCGGGTCAAAAGGATCATCCTATATGACACCCTCCTCCAAAGCATGACCCGGGAAGAGATTCTCGGCGTCCTCGCGCATGAGGCGGGGCACTGGAAGAAGAAGCATGTGCTGAAAATGATTGTTGCCGCGGAGGTCCTTTCCTTCATCGGGATCTACATTTCATTCAGGATTCTTCAGACCGATTTTCTGGCAGATTTATTCCGGATCGAGAACGGCACTTTTTTTGCGAAAGCATTAGTACTCGGCTTTTTGGGCGGAATCCTGTCTCTGCCGTTTACGCCCGTGAGCAGCTACATTTCACGGAAGTTTGAGAAGGAGGCAGACCGGTTTGCCTGCGAGCTCACCGGCAACCGGGAGGCGATAGCCGGTACACTCATAAAACTGTCGAAGGACAACCTATCGAGTCTTCATCCTCATCCTCTTTACGCGGCCTTTTATTATTCCCATCCGCCAGTCGTGGAGCGGGTGAGAGAAATCAGAAGCCTCTGATGAATCTCCTGTCTGCGATTCAGGCGAGTTGGATTCCACGTCGTTCTTTGTCATTGCGGCTTGTCCGCAATCCTTCCGGGTTTTCAGAAAGATTCCCGACAAGCGGGAATGACATAATTGTAGCTTTTCTTTAAATGCAAATCCAGCGAAATGATCCTATTTGTTTCTTTGTCCCAGGCCTACAAGCACAACCCCCGATATTATGATCGCCATTGCGCCGATCCCGATGCCGGTCATTCTCTCACCTGCAAGCCATGCTCCCAATAATACCGCAATAACGGGATTCATATACGCGTAGCTCGTTGCAAGCGCCGGCCGTACGTTTTTCAGAAGAAAGACATAGGCGCTAAAAGCTACAAGCGAGCCGAAAACCATGAGATAGACGAGAGCGCCTGTTGAACGCAAAGACGGCAGCGCCTCAATCCTTTCGCTGCAAAAAAGACTTGCTATAAGCAAGAATACGCCTCCTGATATCATTTGCACAGCACCTGAAAGGAAACCCTGCGGCATAGGCAGATGGCGGCTCCACGCAGAGCCGAAAGCCCAGCACAGAGTAGCTATCACAAGGGCCACGGCGCCTGCCGGGCTTGCCCGCAACTCGCCATCCAGGTTCAAGAGAGCAACTCCTGCAAACCCCGTAAATATCCCTGCCCATTCCAGACGGCCGGGCCACCTTTTCCAGATGCCTGCAAAAAGGACCGTCCACAGGGGCACTGCTGCAACCCCGAGCGCTGCAAGACCGGAAGAAACTGTCTGCTCCGCATAGACTACGCCGCCATTCCCTCCAAGCAGCAGGAGCCCCCCGACAATTGAACCTCCCGTCCACTCAGAGAGCCGCGGCGCCGGCGTGCCCCTTGCCCTGAGAAAAAAATAGAGACCGCATCCGGTCAATATGAAACGGATTCCGGCCATCATGAACGGTGGAAATCCTTCCAGCGCTATCTTTATTGCGAGATAGGTCGAACCCCATATGAAATACAATGAGAACAGCGCTATAAGGATCTTGAACTTGCCGTCCTGTCTTAAGCTCGCTATATTGTCCATTTATACCTTAAAGAAATATCTATCCATAATAAAGGTTCTTCAGGGAACCTTGTGGACAAGTGATCGTTCATTCGTTCAGTTCTATCGTTTGTCATGCCGGACTTGATCCGGCATCCAGCGACTTTTGCCCTTACAGGATATTTTCATATTTTCGGCATAAGGTATTATAGGAAAATAAAGTCTCTGGACCCCGGCTTTCGCCGGGGTGACCTTAAAGGCAAAGCATGCCCCGGTGAAAAACCGGGGTCACTGGATTCCGGCTCAACACACTGCCGGAATGACAGCCCCACACTAAACCTTGAAGCACCAAAAATAAAAGGCCACGGATTTTGTCCCGTGGCCCTGGAGTTTTCCGATTTTCACTAACAGCTAATAGAATCCTCCATCGGCCCCGGCATGTTTATGCCGGCCGCCATTGAGAGATCTCTTGCCGATATTATGCAGCTTCGCATGAATCATTTTTTGACTATAGAATTAGGTCTGCTGGTTAATGGCTGCAAGCCTCCAGGGATTATTTCCAACCGGCCTCGTGAAGGTCCAGAATTCTTCAAACCTTACCGGATCCGTTTTGCTGCCTTCCAGTACTTCACCTGTGGAATCATCAGTGGTGTAGTCCAAAAGATTTGCAGTGAAAAGGACCGTCAGGAAATCCTGTCCTGATTCCTGCCATGTTTCAACGATTTCAACTTTTCTCACGGCAATGTTCTCAAGGTGGTTAACCTTTTTATCTCTCAATAAGGTGTCAATGTCCCTTTGTACGATTCCCTTCATTTCTTCAGTCAGCAGGCCCTGCACGCTTGATAAACTTCTGTTCATCCATGCCCCCTGCACTTTAAAGAACATATCCATTACTGTCTCCTTGAACTGTCCCTCATCAAAATGAGGGTCCATCTCCCGGATATGTCTTATCCCACCAGAGATATCTTCTTCCTGTGTCCGGCTTCCGCTCCCATAAGAGGGAAAGGTTTCTGTCCGGGAGCCGGTCTGTTGATATGAGGTCTGATATGCAAGATTCCCCGCACCCTTCCTGCTCTTTACCATTTTGAATATGAAATATCCGAGTCCAAGGAGCAGCAAAATTTCGATGATGCCCATGCCGCTGCCTCCAATACCGCTTCCCATTCCTGCAAAACCCAGACTGCTGAAGAGCATCCCGCCCAGCAGCCCGCCGAGAATACCCCCTCCGAGACCTCTCATGAAACCACCTCCTGCGGGGCCGGCAGGAGCAGCCTGTCCCTGGGACGGGGCAGCCTGCTGTCTTGAAGGTTCGGGGCTTCTATATTGCTTCGGGGTGGAATAGCTTCTCGATCCTCTGCTACCAAAGGATTTCCCTACGCCCATACGAGCAAAGGCATCGTTTTCAACCATGGTAATGGTTACAAACAGCAAGGCTGTTATGATAGAAAACATTCTTAGCTTCCTGGTGTTCATATTTGTTTTTGTTCTCCCTTCAATGATTGTCGTTATTTTGTTGTCATCTAAACAACGGCATCTATAAGTATGATTGAATGAACCCGAAAACTGCAATTCATTTATTCAACGTAAGAGGGGATGATTCCGGACAATGCACTCACCGAAAAAAGCGATTAGCGGGAATTCGCGCAATGATCTGGATATAAGCTTAAGGGGAGTTTTTGTTTCACGAAGTTATCGCGTCCTTAATGTCTTTTCCCGAAATCTTGCCTAGTCAACAGTCTGACTATTTCGCCGCTGCTGTTATGCGCCTTTTTTTGAATCACGAAAATGAGATGCGTTTCCAATTTCTCTATGGGTTGAAGCCTGCTCCCTACTTCAGTGCGCTTTTTGGTTGTTTGTCCTTCTTCTCTTTTAGATCTTTTGCCTGTTTGATCGCCTTCTGTTTCCTGTTCTTGTCTTTGTCCTTTTTGCCGCCTTTGTCCCCCATTTTGCGCCTCCTTTGATGTTGCCAGTCATATTCTTCTCACGGTTCGGGAACCTTTGTCCCTCACGATGAATGCTACCAGAAGTATGCGCCGAAGGCAAGGGTCGTGGACCACACAAAGAAGGAATCTGAGAGAGCGCGGTATCGGTCCCGCCTGCTTCTTCATAAAAAAGAGAGGCCTCCGCGCCGTCAAGTTGACAGAAGTCCGCGCGAAAGATGAGGCTGAGTATACTGAGGAATGCAAACGGAAATTCTTGTTAAGAGGAACGACAATAGGTCAACAAACAAGTTAACCAATTCAACACGGTCCCCTTTTTGTTGTCTTAAAAAATTACTTACTCTTCCCTTTTGCCGTCTTTATATATGGAGGTTTCGGGCCTCTATGCAAGGTTTTGCCGCAGGCCGGACACTTTGAGGACATCAGCTTGAACGTTGCGTGGCAGCCCGGGCACTTGTAGTCAATCTTTTTCTCTTTCATGACTTTTCCCTCCGGGTGCTTTTGTTCTCAGAATATTCATTCTCTTTAATAAAGTCAATAAAAAATGGGAGCATCCCCCATCCCAATGAATTTATGCAAGGGACACTTTGGCCCTACTCATTTAGCTTGCAATTTTTTAGGAATATTCTTTAAACAGCTTTATTTATAGTGTCGGGTAGATTTCCACTTGTACTCAATGCGATTATGCCAAAACTGCAGAGTGAGGACTACGGGAAGAAGCAAACCGGCAACACTTCTTCCCGTAATATTCAAACTTTTAAATCTGATATAATGTTGAGGATAAAGGAGGTCAGAATGAATATCTACGTAGGCAATTTGTCACATCAGGTTACCGAAGACGAATTGAAAAAGGCTTTTGAAGCCTTCGGGCAGGTTACATCTGTCAGTATTATTAAGGACAAGTTCAGTGGTGAATCAAGAGGATTTGGATTCGTGGAGATGCCGGCTAAAGCTGAAGCTCAGTCCGCGATTAACGGTCTGAACGGCAAGGAGTTAAAGGGTGGAACACTTAATGTTAATGAAGCTCGCCCTCGTTCTGAAGGCCGTCGAGGTGGAGAAGGACGAGGTGGCGGGCGGCGCTTTTGAAAAGTGCCCTCGGCCATAATATTGCAGCTTGTTTCGCTTTACAACCGGAGAACTCTATCGCTCGATAACTTCCTGTAGTCTTGCTTCATGTTTTGCTTGTTATCGGACGTAGCTTTCAGTCGGAATTCAACAATCTTTTTCTTGACTTTGAGCGCCCTGCGGGGCCTAAAATAGCTCATACAAAAAAGGGCGCCGTATATTGAGCGGAAAACTTGCTAAAATTACAAATGTAATGTTAGTCAGCCTGACAAATACATTAAATCAAGTAGTTGCGACGAGAGTGGTTTCAATGATGGATTGCAGTGGATCGAAGTTACTGGAGTTATCGGGTTAACTATCTAATAACTGGTTCCCCCGGCGCTTCGCGCCTGATGGGAATGCGGCGGTAAGCGGCGACTGCCTGTCCTCGGCGCGAAGCGCCTGCGGGAACCAGGCAGTCAAGACGGACACGCCCTTCGGGCGGCCGCTTACCGCCGCATTAGGCAAATAAAAATATGAATAAACAACACATAATTGATGAAATCATCAGGACCACTAAGGAGAACGATGGGATTTCATTAGGTCACAGGAAATTTGAAACTGAAACTGGAATTAAGAAAGCTGATTGGTTTGGAAAATATTGGTCCAAATGGAGTGATGCTATCAAAGAGGCTGGGCTTGTGCCAAATAAATTGCAGACAGCCTATGATGAAAATTGGCTCATTGAACAATTCATCCTATTAATCAGGGAGATAAAAAAATTTCCATCAGAGGGTGATATTAGGCTAAAAACTCATAATGCGGTAAATTTCCCAACTTCGAAAACATTTGATCGCTTAGGGAGTACAACTAAAAGGGCCAACAAAATTCTGAACTATTGCCAAGGTAAATCCGATTGCCAAGATGTGGCTGAAATCTGCCGTCACTACATTGCCAGTTTTAGCAAGAAAGACAGTGTTCAAGCTAACGAAGCCGAAAATGAAATCGGATATGTATATTTAATGAAATCTGGAAATTATTACAAATTAGGACGAAGCACAAATGTTGAGAGGCGAAATTACGAAATAGGAATTAAGCTGCCAGAAAAATTTGAAATAATACATAAAATTAAGACCGATGATCCGGCTGGTATTGAAGCATATTGGCACAACAGATTTAAAGACAAGAGAAAACAAGGCGAATGGTTTGATCTATC
>JBFLXP010000089.1:0-10032 GCA_040757315.1 Nitrospirota bacterium | reverse complement strand
ATTCAATACGCGCTTTATTAACTCGAACGGCCTGCCCGGGCCCGGCCAATACACAACCGCGTCGGACCTGGCAAAAGTCATGAGTTACGCCCTGAGATATCCGAAGCTGAAGGATATCATCGGTACCCGTGTCGCTGAGGTTACGACGGAGAGAGGTAGAACGATCTGGATGAGGAATACTAACAGGCTCCTCTGGTCGGAAGCGGATCTGGTCGGGGGGAAGACAGGGTATACTCATTCGGCTCAACACTGCTTTGTCTGTGCTGCCGAACGGGGCAGTGATACGATTATCATCGCGCTCCTCGGCAGCCCGAGCAGGGATACTCTCTGGAGGGAGTCGGAGTTCCTTATCAGCAAGGGGTTCAGTGTCATAGAAAACAATGACGAACCTCAGATTTATCTGACCAGTGCTAATTATGACGATATTGTCTTAAAGAAGGCGGTTCATAAGAAAAGTTACAAGAAAAAAATAAAGAGTTCCAAGAAGAAGAAATCACACAAGACGATGATAGCCAAGAAGCACAAAGGCAAGAAGAAGGGTCACAAAACACTGATGGCGAAGAAGCATGAGAGCAAGAAAAAGACGGTGCTTGCAAAGAAGAAGGGGAAATCAAGGACAAAGACACTCGCAAAAAAGAAGATCAGGAAGAAGAATTACAGGGTTGCTGAGAAGAACAGAAATGGCAGGACTAAGGGATAAAAAGATCACAATTGTCGGGCTTGCGCGAAGCGGCATAGGGGCGGCAAATCTGCTCGCAGGTCTCAGCGCTCGTGTAACTGTCACCGATCTGAAAAAGGATTCGGATCTCCGGAACGTCGTGGATCGGCTGCATCCGGCTGTAAGCTGCGTGCTGGGAAACCACCCGGAGGAGATATTCACGACTGCGGACTTGATTGTCGTCAGCCCAGGGGTTCCATCAGATATTCCACCGCTCGTTAAAGCAAGGGAGAAGGGCGTTCCCCTCATCGGCGAACTTGAGCTTGCTTATCAGATAATATGCGATCATGCGCCGGCATCCGGTAGCCGGGCCCAGTTTCTTGCCGTGACGGGTACCAACGGCAAATCAACGACGACGGCGCTGCTTGATTTCATGATGAAGAAGAGCGGATACCGGACCACGCTCGGCGGAAACATCGGGAACGCATTGACCGAGGAAATCCACAAAGCGTTCGACGGCGCGCCGGCTGCTGATAAGTCAGGCCTGATGTTTGACTTCATCGTTGCCGAAGTATCGAGTTTTCAGCTTGAAACAATAAACGAATTCAGGCCCAGAGGAGCAGTCATCACCAACATAACGCCTGATCACCTCGACAGGTATCATTCCTTGCAGGAGTACATGGACGCTAAGGCAAGAATATTTGAAAACCAGAAAGGGGGCGATTTTCTCGTTCTCAACCGGGACGATCCCGGGACAATGAAAGCGGCAAGCGGAAAGTTGGAAGTGAAAAGTGAAAAGCCCGGAGTCGTCTACTTCAGCCGGAAACAGGAAGTCGATGGGATTTATGCCTACGACGGCACGGTATTCTGCAAATTTTCAAAGCCTGAACTCTCAACTCTTGATTCCGAACTGATTCGTTCCGATCAGATAAAAATCAAAGGTGTACATAACCTGGAGAATGCCATGGCCGCTTCGGCCGTGGCTCTCCTTGCAGGTTGTCCCGTGGAAGCGGTGAGAAATGCATTGAGGGAATTCCCGGGACTTGAGCACCGGCTCGAGTTTGTCAGGGAAATCGAGGGAGTCAGATATTTTAATGATTCGAAAGGAACGAATGTGGCGGCCGTGATCAAGTCGCTAGAAAGTTTCAGGGAGCCGATCGTCCTGATCGCGGGAGGCAGGGACAAGGCAGGTGAGTTTTCCCTGTTAAGGGATCTCGTGAAGCAAAGGGTCAAGGCACTCGTATTGATCGGCGAGGCAGCGGGAAAGATAGGAAAAGCTCTGGGGGATCTGACCGATACAGTCAGGGCAAAAGATCTCCGGGAAGCTGTGCATGAATGCCGGAAGCTTGCGCAGTGCGGCGATGCAGTTCTCCTTTCGCCGGCATGTGCGAGTTTCGACATGTTCGATAATTTCGAAGACAGGGGAAGACAATTCAAGAAAATCGTTCTGGAGATGCAATAATGGTGACGGACCGGTACGACAGGTGGGTTCTGCTTGTTACGATGCTCCTGACAGTTCTGGGAGCTCTGATGATATACAGTACCACCTCGGTCGTGACGCCCACTCTCGCAAAAAAAGGAGTAACAGAATTCTTCTACTTCAAAAAACATTTCTTTACGATCGCCATAGGGTTCGCATTCATGTTCATAGCTTACAGAGCGCGGCCCGAGTTATTAAAAAAAATGGCCGTCCCTCTTCTGATCATCTCGCTGATATTGCTGATTCTCGTTTTTGTGCCCGGCATAGGAATTTCGGCCGGCGGCGCCCGGCGCTGGATAAGACTCTGGCCTTCGACATTTCAGCCCTCGGAACTCGTGAAACTTGCCATGGTCATATTCCTGGCAAGGTACATGTCGATGCCGGGTTACGCACCCGATAGCTTCCTCTCCTTCATCAAACCGGTCCTGGTGATGCTTCTGTTTCAGGCGGCCATCCTGAAACAACCCGATTTCGGCGCGGCCATGAGCCTCGCTTTTCTGACTTTCGCCCTCCTTTTCCTTTCGGGGGTGAGACTGAGATATATTGCGGCACTCGGCGCGCTCGCTGTCCCTGTGTTAGTCAAACTCGCGATGGAACCATACCGCCTCAGGAGGATAACATCATTTTTGAACCCGTGGGACGATGCGCAGGGAAGCGGGTTCCAGCTTGTTCAGTCATTTATAGCCCTCGGCAGCGGAGGATTGACCGGAGTCGGCATCGGAAGTTCCAGGCAGAAACTGGCGTATCTGCCTGAATCCCACACCGATTTCATCTTCTCCATTATCGGGGAGGAATTCGGTTTCCTTGGCGTTATTTCCGTGATAGCTCTTTTTCTGATTCTGTTCATAAAAGGGATATCGATTGCAAGCCGGGCAAAGAATCAATTTGTGTACTACCTTGCGACCGGGCTATCTTTGATGATCGCCCTGCAGGCGCTCATCAACTTTGCCGTTGCCACCGGCATGGTGCCGACCAAAGGGTTGCCGCTTCCGTTCATCAGCTATGGCGGATCTTCTCTCCTGGTGAATATGGCCGCAGTCGGAGTGCTCTTGAATATCTCCAGAGGGGAGGAGACACTGAAAAGGCCGGATATGGATAATGAGATACTGGTGAGGAGAAAAGCCAGAAGGGCTATTTACGGCATTAGACAATAAAGAGGGAGGGTTCAAAGATTTCTATCAGCGGTTCGTCATTGTGCGTCCGTCAGTACGTAGACGGATGATCGGGCAATCCAGAAGAAGGAACTGGATTCCGAGCCTGTCCCGTACTTGATACGGGAGTCAAGCCGGAGAATGACGACAGAGGAGATGAACCACATGAATACTAAAGGTATATGCGGGTGATAATAGCCGGCGGCGGCACAGGAGGACATCTTTTCCCGGGGTTGGCCGTAGCCGAAGAGCTGAAACATAGAGATGCTGCGACAGAGGTGGTGTTTGCGGGAACGGAGCACGGCATCGAAGCGCGGGTGGTACCCAGAGAGGGATATCCGATAAAGTTTCTTCGAGCCGAGGGGTTTGTCGGCGCCTCACCTGCCGGAAAGTTGAAGGCAATGATCAAGGCGGCTTTTTCGACAGTTGATTCGTACAGGATTATTAAATCGGTTCAGCCCGATATCGTGATCGGTGTCGGGGGATATGCATCAGGGGCGTTTGTGCTTGTCGCACGTCTCCTGTCCGTACCGACCATGATTCTGGAGCAGAACTCGATGCCGGGTCTCACGAACAGGCTGCTCGGGCGATTCGTGGACTCAATCTGCGTGACATATCATGAGAGTATCTCCTTCTTCCCGCGGGAAAGGACGTTTCTGACGGGGAACCCAGTGAGATTGCAGGTGCTGAAAGGAAGCATTGAGTCTGCATACAAGCTCTTTTCTTTGGAGGAGGGACTGTTCACCATTTTCGCTTTCGGCGGCAGCGCCGGCGCCCGCAGCATTAACAGGGCTATGGTGAACGCCCTCAATCACCTTTATGACTTGAAGGACAAGATTCAGTTCCTTCACCAGACCGGCACGAAGGACTTCGAGAGCATACGGGAGGCATACAGGAAGGCGGGCTTTAAAGGGACGATTACACCATTCGTTTACCAGATGGGAGAAGCGTATGCCGTGGCGGATATGGTGATTTCGCGGGCGGGAGCGACGACTCTTGCAGAACTCACCGCCTTGGGGAAGTCTGCCATATTGGTCCCTTATCCCTTCGCAGCAGGCAACCACCAGGAATTGAACGCACGAAGACTTGTGGAGATGGGAGCAGCCGGAATGATTCTCGACCGTGAATTGGATGGAGAAGCGCTGGCGCAGGCGATAAGAGATTTTTACGAAAAGGAGACACTGAGAGCGGAGATGGAGAAGAACAGTAAGACGGTGGGAAGACCCGATGCATGCGAGAAAATCGTGGACATTGCTCTCAGCCTGGTGAAACAGTCTCAGGCCGGTGATCGTCGGTCGGAAGGGAAGATAGGTGTTTGAGCGGTACAGAATAATCCATTTTGTCGGGATCGGCGGGATCGGAATGTCGGGCATTGCTGAGGTACTCCACAATCTCGGCTACAAGGTAACCGGATCGGACCTGAGAGAATCCGGGACGACAAGAAGGCTGCGCGACCTCGGAGTGAAGGTGTCTATCGGCCACATGGGAGAAAATGTCGATGACGCTCATGTTCTTGTCACTTCGTCCGCGGTATCTCCCGACAATCCGGAAGTAATTGAGGCAAGGAGGAAATCCATCCCCGTCATACCCCGCGCCGAAATGCTGGCCGAACTGGCGCGGTTGAAATACGGCATTCTCGTTGCGGGAGCGCACGGAAAGACGACAACCACCTCATTGATATCAGCGATTCTCGCCCATGGTGATTTCGATCCCACGGTAGTCATAGGAGGCCGGCTGAAAGCCACAGGAAGCAACGCAAGGCTCGGCAGCGGCGAATTTCTGGTGGCGGAGGCCGACGAAAGCGATGGCTCGTTCCTGAAACTCTCGCCGACGATTGCCGTTGCCACTAATATAGACAGGGAGCACATGGACTTCTTCAAGACGATGGATGCTTTAAAACATGCATTCCTGGCGTTCATAAACAAAATTCCTTTTTATGGCGCAGCGATACTCTGCATCGAGAACGAACATCTGCGCAGCCTCCTCCCTTATGTGCACAGGAGATGCATCCATTACGGGTTCAGTCAGGAGGCTATGCTTCGTGCTGAGAACATCAGGAAGGGGTTCATGACGGTCGGCTTCGAAGCTGTCTACAAAGGAGAAAGACTGGGAGAATTTTCCCTCCCGGCGCCGGGCGCCCACAATGTGCTGAACTGTCTCGCGGCTATCGGAACGGCGCTGGTGCTGAATATCGATATCCTTATCATACAAGAAGCATTGAAGAGCTTCAGCGGAATCCAGAGACGGCTGGAGTTCAAAGGGGAGGCAAAGGGGATCAAGGTATATGATGACTACGGTCATCATCCGACTGAGATCAGGGCAACTCTGAAGGCGATGAAAGAAGGACTCGCACTGCGGGACCCCGGGCCGGGCAGATTATTCGTGCTTTTCCAGCCTCACCGGTATACGAGGACAAAGGACCTGATGGATGAATTCGCCCTTTCCTTTCACGACGCAGACGCGCTCATGCTCCTTGATATTTATCCTGCCGGAGAAAAACCTATTCGCGGCGTGAAGGCAGCAAAGCTTCTGGAGAAGATCAGGCAGGCGGGGCAGAAGAATACGCTGTACGTGAAAGATCAGGGAGAAGCCGTTACCTATGCTCTGGGAAATCTTCGGGAAGGAGATATTCTTTTGACGCTCGGTGCGGGAAACGTCTGGAAAACAGGAGAAGACGTAGTCAGGAAGCTGAAGGAAAAAGAGTGAAGAATGAAGAATACAGAAACATATTCGCCGGGGAACTCTTTGAAGGGGAAGTTCGGTTCATGGAGCCGATGAGCAGCCATACATCTCTCAGAATCGGCGGCCCTGCGGATATCCTTGCGGTGCCCAAAGACTTCGATTCGCTGAAGAACATTCATCTGAACTTGATAAAAAACCGGATACCCTACGTCACTCTGGGAAGCGGCACGAACGTTCTGATTATGGATGGAGGGATAGAAGGCGCTGTTGTCTCGCTCAGGTCATTGAAAAAGATTGATATCACCCACGAAAGCGACGAGTTTGTGGATATCTATGCGGAGGCCGGCGCATTGCTGCCGAAACTCGTCCTTTTCGCGAGGGAACGCTACTATTCCGGCATAGAAGGACTTGCCGGCATTCCCGGCACTTTCGGGGGCGCGATCTGCGGAAATTCCGGTGCCTTCGGTTATGAGATAAAGGACGTTGTGCTCTCAGTTGAGATCATGGACAAAGCCGGAAAAGTGTCCCGGCGAAACAGGGAGGAAATGTCTTTTGGATACAGGAGATCGGGCATCGCCCATGATGAATTCATCGTGGGCGCATTGATGCGACTGAGGAAAGAGCGTTCCGGCGAGGTGTCGAAGAGGGTAGACGACTTTCTGCGGATGAAAAAGGAAAGGCAGCCGATCCGTGAAGTATCCGCCGGATGTGTCTTCAAGAATCCGGCCGGAAAGCCGGCTGGCAGACTCCTTGATGAGGCGGGATGCAAGGGGGCAAAAATAGGAGATGTTGAAGTGAGCGAGGTTCACGCTAACTTCTTTATCAATAAAGGCCGGGCGAACGCATCCGATTTCTTGAAACTCATGGAATTGGTTTCCCGACGAGTGGAAAGAAAGTTCGGGATCACGCTCGAGCCGGAGATAAGAATTTTGGGGAGGGCAATTGCTGACTGACAGAAGAATCGGCGTACTCATGGGCGGCACATCGGCCGAACGGGAAGTGTCGCTCAGGAGCGGGGCCGCGATATATAACACACTGAAGGGGGCCGGGTACGATGTTGTCGCACTTGATGCCGGAGATGACCTCTGCGACGGGTTGAAAAGGGAAAAGATAGAAATGGCATTCCTTGCCCTTCACGGAGGCTACGGCGAAAACGGCGCGATTCAGGGAATGCTTGAAATACTCGGGATTCCATATACCGGGTCCGGCGTTCTCGCTTCCGCCCTTGCTATGGACAAAGAAGCATCAAAGAAGATTTTTCTTTACCACGGCGTACCGGTTCCCCCGTTTGTAGTCGTGGGCAAAGAGCAAAGAGCGAAGAGCGTCGGTTTCCCTCTTCCGTGGGTTGTGAAGCCTGCGGCTGAGGGCTCAAGCATCGGCGTCAGCATTGTGAAGGAAGAAAGGCAGTTCCCTGAAGCTCTGGAGAAGGCTTACACCTATGGACCAAAAGCGATCGTTGAAGAATTCATCGACGGGAAAGAAATACACATCGGAGTGCTCAACAAAAAGGCGCTTGGAGGAGTTGAGGTGAGACCCGCGCTTGAATTCTACAATTACGAAGCCAAATATACTGCCGGCCTGACAGAGTATATTCTGCCGCCGGAGCTGGGCGAAGAGGCTTACGAGAAAGCGAAGGAGACCGCTCTCGCCGCCCATAATGCCCTCGGCTGCAGGGGCGCCACGCGGGTCGACCTGAGAATAGACCGGCAGGGGGATCCTTTCGTACTTGAGGTCAACACGATACCGGGGATGACGGAAACGAGTCTGCTTCCGAAAATTGCGGGTCTTGCAGGTTTGCGCTTCCCCGATCTCATTGA
The DNA here is from genome assembly GCA_040757315.1 of Nitrospirota bacterium. Classification (GTDB taxonomy): domain Bacteria; phylum Nitrospirota; class Thermodesulfovibrionia; order Thermodesulfovibrionales; family SM23-35; genus JAKLQR01. The sequence goes on along the minus strand of JBFLXP010000089.1, from coordinate 2,244 downwards.
AGAGATTCTCAAGGGTGTTCTTAATGAGGATAAATAGGGTAAAGAAAAGGCACGGCAAATTGCCTCTAGGGTCTATGAAGAAAAGCGTGGTGCTTCTCTTGATTATTGCCGTGGCCGTCATTTCGTATTTCGCAATTAATTCGATCAGGGCGGTCACACTGCTGCCGATCGAAAAGATCACCTTTGCCGGCAACCGTCATCTGACCGACGAGGAATTGCGTTCTTTTTCAGGCGTACACATCAAAGACAGTCTTGTAGCGCTTTCGGGTCACGCGGTCGGCCGACAGTTGCTGAAATCGCCGTGGGTCCGCTCCGTGACCGTGCTGAAAGAATATCCCGAAACGCTTTCGGTGGTGATAAAAGAGGCAGAACCCTTTGCGCTGCTCGACACGGAAGGGCATCTGTTCCTTGTGGACGAGAGAGGAAAAATACTTGATGAACTGCGGGACGATTCCGTCCCCTTTCTTCCGATTATTACCGGAGATCCTGCCAAGGAAAAGGAAGGCTTCGCTGAAGCGCTGAGTCTTGCGAAAGCAATGAATGAGACGGGGTTCGCTGCCGAGAGGAACCAGATAGAGATCATCGGCAGCAGGCCCGAAGAACTGGAGGCGGTTATAGACGGGACACATGTGAAGATCGGCGCCGGAGATTATGAACAGAAACTGGAACGTCTTTTGCCCCTGGAGGAGGAAGTGAGGAAAAGGGGTATTCCCGTGGAATATATCGATCTGCGCTTTGCGAACAGGGCTGTAGTGAAACCAATAGCGGATACGGTGGTCCGGTGAAGAAGGGAAATGTGGTCATCGGACTTGACGTTGGGACGACAAAAATTTGTGCAGTCGTCGGAGAGGTCACGGACGACGGGCTGGAGTTCCGGGGAGTGAGCACTTCCCCTTCAACGGGCTTGAGAAAGGGTGTGGTTGTGAACATCGAGGCGACTGTTTCATCCATTAAAGAGGCCGTGAAGAAAGCGCAGTCCGCCTCGGGTGTTGAAATTCACTCCGTTCATGTAGGCATTTCAGGCGGACATATCAAGGGATTCGACAGTTATGGAGCTGTCGGCGTACGTGCCAAAGAAGTGACCTCCATTGATGTCGAGCGGGTCATAGATTCTGCGAAGGCCGTTTACGTGCCCCTCGATAGAGAAGTGCTTCATGTCATACCGACCGGATATGCGCTTGACGGGCAGAACGGAATCAGGGACCCCATGGGCATGATAGGGGTCAGGCTGGAGGCCAAAGTCTATATTCTCACGGGCGCGGTGACTTCGGTCCAGAACCTTATGAGATGCTGCGAAAAGGCGGGGCTCGACGTTATTGATATCGTGTTTGAGCCTCTTGCTTCGGCGGAGGCGATTCTGACAGAAGACGAGAGAGAACTCGGTGTTGCCATTATCGACATCGGCGGAGGAACGACGGATATCATTCTCTTCAAGGATGGATGGTTGAGACATTCGTCCGTCCTCGCGCTCGGGGGAAATCATTTTACGAACGATATCGCGGTAGGCCTGAGGATACCCATCAGTGAAGCCGAACGGGTCAAAAAGGACTTCGGCTGCGCCATGACAACAATGGTCGAGGACGGCGAGGAGATAGACGTGAATCAGTCAGGGCAGAGCAGGAGAATACTCCGGCGACATGTAGCGGAGATCATACAGCCGAGGGCGCAGGAGACCCTTGAACTGATTAAGCAAGAACTCCGATCCTGCTCGGCCTATGACATGGCGTCAACCGGAGTCGTTCTTACCGGCGGCGGATCCCTGCTCAGAGGCCTCGACAGGATGGCGGAAGCCATACTGGGGCTGCCGGCAAGAATAGGATTCCCTGCCGACATCAGAGGATGCCCCGAAGTCATGAAGAATCCCATGTATGCAACCGGCGCGGGACTCGTGCTCTATGGATACGATTCGGAGTTCAACAGGGTCTTTTACCCTGATATATTCTCCGGAATATTTGGAAAAATGAGGGAGTGGGTTAAAGGTATATTTCCTTAAATAAACAAAGAGGAGGGAGAAGAAATGTTCGAAATCGAAGAGGTAAGAGGACAGACGGCAAAGATCAAAGTGATCGGTGTCGGGGGAGCTGGGGGAAACGCTGTCAACAACATGATAGCATCTAATCTGCACGGGGTCGAGTTTGTTGCTGTCAACACCGATATGCAGGCCCTCGAAACAAGCCTTGCGCCAACGAAAGTGCAAATCGGCGCCGGTCTGACGAGAGGGCTGGGCGCGGGATCAAACCCCGA
>JBFLXP010000088.1:0-10036 GCA_040757315.1 Nitrospirota bacterium | reverse complement strand
TCTCCTGAACGTTTGATCAATATCTTGACTTCCGAAAAGCAAATGTTCAAACCCTGCTATCCTAGAAATATTCAAGTGAATGAATTGCAAAATTCCGAAAGCAGCAACCGCCGTCCCGCACAAATAATAAAACCTTAACGGCATTGTGAGTCGCCCTCTCCCAAATAGTGCAATTATGATGACAACAAAGATAACATAAAATAAAAGATGAACATTCGTTTTAAGATATTGAACCAATTTTTCATCCGTTATATCATTTAAATAGAGACCAATAAGTGAAGATTGGATAACAACGTAAAATAAAAAAATAGCACCCAGTTCCCTCGAAAGCCGTATGTTGGTTCTTTTAACTAGAATTTCCGTCATTACAAAGAGAAAAGCCAAAGAAGCAGCAAATACAACAGAACCGAAAGGTACGGGCAGTATCCTTTCTTTATACCATGCATAATCATAATACACCATAAATAAGGACACTATGATCAGACATTTTAAAATGTTTCGTATTATGAGCAATCTCGCATAAAGCAGGATCATCTGACTTTTTCAAATTCGATGGCTATAAAAGTATAGTATATGTTGTTCCAAAATGCAGGACGCTCTTCACAGCGCGGTATATCTGCTTCATCAATGACTCGAAATCCCTGAGCAATTGCCGTAGCTATCAACTCTTGAATAGAATCTCTATTGAATATAGTCCAGTGAAGCTTTCTATTTTTGAACGCCCCGGACGCAACCATATCGGATATATGAATAATTTCTTCCTCCCAATAATCCGTTGATAAATAAACAATTCCTCCTTTTTTCATTATTCTATTGAGTTCGTGAAATAATCCCGTGATATCAACACCATGCTCCACAACAGAGAGAAGTATAGAAAAATCCACAATGCCGCTTTCCAAGCCAGTTGCCACAATATCAGCTTTCTTCATTCTATATGGTTTCAATGTTCGATATTTTGCCCATCCCCGCAATTTCGCTGCCACCGTTGAGTAAGGAGGAATATGGATGTCTATTCCCAAAAGATTTTTATACCCCATACTTCTCAATAACTCTAGGGTCAAGCATCCATAAACTGACGGCCCGCATCCCAAATCCACAATACAGGCTTCTTTGCTACTTACATATGTCGTAATAAGTTCACGGATATTGTTGAAATCCCAGCACTTCACAGGATCGGTATGAAGAGGTAAGCCAGCCTCCTTCAACCTATTTACCGAGACACCAATTTCGTTCCAATTCTTTAGGACTTTCATTCCCAATGAGTCAACAACTCCGAAATCTTCTTACACGTATTGCGCTTTGAAAAGCCAGATGCTCTTTTCCTAAGCAATTCGTCCAAAGCCGGTTGTCTTTCTTTAACTGCAAGCGCTTTCTTGATACACTCCGCCATTTCAGATACATCTTCGGGATCAAACAAAAATCTCTTGTCATCGATAATCTCAGGTATAGATCCCCGATTCGAGCCGATAGCAACTACACCTTGAGACATCGCCTCGATCAACGGATATCCGAATCCCTCCCAAAAGGAGGGCAATACGACCAAGGAAGCATTTTCATAAAGAACAACGAGATCATCGTCAGGAACGAATCCTGTCAAGACAACCCTATTCTGCAAGTTTAGCTTCCCGATGCACTTTTCTATTGAAGCGATTTTCCACCCTTTTTTGCCGCAGAGAACCAACATCATATCAGGTTCCGAAGTTGTCAAGACGGAAAACGCCTCCAGTAATGTGTTGATATTTTTCCTTGGTGAAAGAATTCCAACGTATAACAGATATGGTTTTTGAACTTTATACTTGTCGAGAATCCCTCCAGCTTTATCCGCCCTGGAAGAACAAAATCGTTCATCAAGGTAATGATATATTACAGTTATAGAACTTGAAACTATACACAGGAAGTTCACAATATCTCGTTTCGTCGCTTCTGAGACACAAGCGATTTTGCGGCATTTTTTCAGAGCCAGGAGATAAACATGATGCCAATAAAGTCTTGCTCCCGATGAAAGTTCATTCGGGGTGCGGACAAAGGAGAGATCATGAACGAGACAAACCTTCTTTGCTCTCGCCAACACCGGGCTCGCAGATACGGGAGAATAGATGACATCCAGCTTGTGCCTTCTTTCCGCGAAGGGAAAATAGAGTTGTGAGATATAATATCTCAGCCTATATGGAACAACCATCGTCTTAAATACTACGTTTGAAGGCTTTGAAGGCAGCGCGTCAAATGTCTCCCGCGAGAGAAAAACAATCACCGAGTGGTTGTCGCCCAGCGTTTCACAACACCCAATCAATTGTTTGAAAGCCCTGTAAAATCCACCCTCCTGCGGAGTTACAGATAATCCGTCTATCCCGATTCTCATGTTGTTTTCAAAGCCCGTGAAGACTTGTCACTTTGCGAATCCTCAAAGAGCGCATTCAAGCTCCTCGTGTAATTGCCGCCATTGTGATAGGCGATATAAGACTCACGCATTCTCTTCAATTTAACGATCATGTTTTGATTTTCCGATAGCTTTGAAACAGTCTCAAGAATTCCCTCCGATGACCAATCGAACACCAGTTCCTCCAACTGGAATCTCTCCAGCTCCTTTGCCATCCAGGTTCCTGAGGTAACCAGGGGGACCTTGCCGGCGACAATCGCCTCAACGAATATCCCCGAAGTCGATTCGCGATAAGCTTCTTTGTCATAGGGCAATAACACGATGTCGCTCTCCATCATTCTCATTTCATAATCTCTCCTGCTCAAATAGTCGGGAATCAGCTCCGATCGCGCTCCTCCATCCACCGAAACAAGATTCGAGCTCCTGGCAGCGACAATCACGAATTGCCGGGCAAACGCGCCCGTTTCCTTCAATATTGTGCGCACTACGTTTAATCCTTTCACTGCGTGTGGCATCCCGGGCCACCAGATTCTCAAACGGTCATCTCTCTTTCTTCCATCACCGTGATCTCGAACAGGAAATTCTGTGTGCGGAATCGGCAAAACCGAGACAGCCTTCCCCAAAAACGTCGACAACGCATTTTGAAGAAGAACGCTGTCCGTGAGCAATCGTAGGGAAGCAGTCCCCACCTTCTTTTCTATAAGCCATATCATGATCTTATAGAGAAGTCTTTGCGGCTTTCTTGTCACATTCCACCTGAAGAGGAGGAAAATCTCCACGTGCTTTCTCGACATCCGCCACAATGCAAGATACAACGCAACAAGATGAAAGCTCCAAAAACTTTCGATAAACAGGACGATCCGGTCTGACATGGGAAAGACATGTTTTTTTATACATCCTGCCATTGATGATGACAGCGAAATCATTTTCAGAAATCTTGCGGGCGAGAATCTCGACGAAGAATGCCGCCCGGGCTCTAAACACGGAAACCATCGGGAAGGCAGATCAGAAAAGGTCTGCCATGATTTCGGCACTACCGCTGCGTGCACAAACCCTATTTCTTCGACGGCCCTACCGAAGCTCTTGTTATAGTCAACGTCGTGACCGGCCGCAGCATCATGGAAAATCATCGACACAACTAGTTTCTCTTGGTGCTGAAGCGCCATCTTCCTAATGAGGGCCACACAATTTCACTTTTTCCCGCAAGAACCACTCTATCGTTTTCGCGAGTCCGACGTCTAAAGAGGTCAACTGTAGATCAGGAATAAGCCCGCGCATCTTTTCCACTTTAAGGCATTTAGACCTGGCACCCGTATATTTGGAGGTATCGTATCTGATATCCTCATGGTCATATCCAACCCTTTCGCAGATAATGCGCGCAAACTCCCGAATCATGAATTCTTCTCCGGCACCGATATTTATCAATTCATTCTCGCACTTGTCCGCAAGACGACGCAAGATTTTTACAAAATCGTCTATATATACAAGTTCTCGCTTTTGATATCCGTCACCCCATAGAATAACCGGTTCACCATATTCCCTTCCTCTGACAATCTTATGGATAAGGTCAAAAATAAAGTGCATTTGCCGTCCATCTGTGTGATACCCCGGACCGTAGAGGGTGGAAGGAACTATACAGAGATACTTCAACCCAAACTGCTTGTGCAAAGCCAATAACCCGGCATAGAGCATACGCTTCGTCATGGCATAGGTAAATAGGCTGTCAATAGGCTTTCCGAGCAAATAATTGTCTTCCACCAACTCCAGATCCGGATCATAGGCGCAGCTGGTCCCCATACAGATCATCTTTGCCTGCGGTTGATATTCTTTCCACCATGAAAGGACATTAGTGTTTATCTGCTGATTGATGATCCACTGCTCGCCGGGATGGTATAAGCAGAAATCTCCTGCCTGTGTCCATGCTGCAAGATGAAATATCTGATCATACGGTTGATTATTAAAAGCAAGTAAAGAATCCTGTTTTGTTAAATCACAGTTTTTGGAGTTCAGTTTTACTACCTCATGATCTCGCGTTTCAAGCTGAGAACATAATGTCGACCCAAGAAAGCCTGTGGCCCCTGTAACAAGGATGTTCATCTTTAAATTTCCTTTGGGTCAACTGGGAAGTAAAACTCTACGCCCTTGTCAATGAGATACTGATTATTTGCGAGAATTTCCTTTTTAAAGTTCCAAGCCAAAATATAATAAATATCAGGCAATTCCTGTAACTCCTTTTCGATAACGATAGGTATATGCATACCCGGTGAAAAAAGTCCCTGCCGTAGTTCATTTTTCTCGACCAGGTAATCAATATATTGAGTGCCGATTCCAAAATAGTTCAAAAGTGTATTGCCTTTGACAGGAGCGCCCATTCCATAAATCTTCTTTCTTTCCTTTTTTGCCTTGTCGAGATATGCAAGATTGTCCTCTTTCATTTTCTTTATGCGCTTTGAAAATTCAAGATAAGTTGAAAACTCATTGCTTTTTTCAACGTTCTCAGCCCGGCGCATTTCTTGTAAACGTAAGGATGGCTCTCTTTTACCTTTATGGGTAACAAAACCAATTATCGAGCCTCCATGTATTGGCGATAGATAAGCATCAAACATGGAAAGCCCATGCCTGTTTAATAAAAATTCGATAGTCTTTAAATTATAGTATAGTAAATGCTCATGGTAAATCTGGTCAAAAGCTAAATTTTCTACTATCCTTTTCATGTAAAGGAATTGAACTATAAAAACTCCATCATCTCTCAATGCCTCTTTGATACCTTCAGTGACGGAATGTAACTCTTCAAGGTGAAAAAACACACCAGCAGCATTAATAACATCAAATCTTCGATAAAGACGCTTAACTGTGTCCAGATTAAAGAATTCATTCAGAGTGTTAATGCCCGCATCATTGGCTATTTTAGCTATGGTCTTTGATGACTCAACTCCTAACACATCATACCCTAAAGCCTTATAATGTTTAAGTTGAGTGCCATCATTTGACCCAATATCTAATACCGATTTGTATTTTACTCCCTTTAAAAATCTTTCATCAACTTCTTCGGCTACTTTTCTGAAGTGTTCATTTAAGGTTCTTGTTATCCCTGATAAATATGTATGGTCAGAAAACATAATCTCTTTTTTTACTGTATAGTCAAGTTGTGCAGTTGAGCAATCATGGCAGAACACCACCCTCAGAGGATAAAAGAGCTCTTTCCCGACCTCTTCTTTCTTTAAAAAGTGATTAGCCCAAGGCTGGAAGCCAAGGTCAATAGCAAGTTCTAAATTTGTTGAGTCACAAACACGACACTGCATAATTTATTTTCAACCTCAATCCGGCAAGTAACTGCCGTTTTTTCTTTCGCAGCCCTGCCGGCATTCAGAAAGCACCAGTTCAGTTCTTAAATGCTAGCGCATCCCAGGCCGGATAGCACTGTAATGGAGACAGTGGCAACGCCTACCCGCAAAAACGGTAAAGCAACCCGGCCCCCTCTTGGGGGAGCAAAAACGCCGTCTGTTTTACTTGTCAGGAGCAGGCCCGGTCAGGCCTGCAGCACATTCAGCCAGGCCTTGATCCCGATGAACTCCCGCAGTTTGGCCTTGATATGGCCGATGACCTGCTCCAACCAGCGGTTCGCCGCCATCCTGATGTGCCGGTAAGCGGCCGTTGTCGACGATGTTGGCCGGTACGTTGACGACGAGTCTTCTGATGGTGGACACTTCGGCGCGCGCCGCATTTTCGGGCAGCAGGGCCTGCCGGAACCAGTTCAGCAGGTTGTAGGCCAGGATCTTGATCCATATGAAGGCCCTGTTCTTCACCATCGCGTGCTGGCTGTTCTGGTCAAGGCCAAGACCGGTCTTCAGCTCGTCGATCTTGTTCTCCACATTGGCGCGCTTGTTGTACCAGCGCCAGACCTCTTCCGGAGGCATATCGTCCAGGTTGGTCACTATTGCCTCGTGATCATACAGGTCGTGGAATTGCGGGGTTTCCTGGCCGGGGCACCCGCCGAAAGCGGGTCGGCATTCGGTCCTGACCTTCTCCCGGACGAAGACGAACCGCTCACGAGCCGTTCCCAACTGGGCAGAGGTACCCGAGCCGGCAGTTCGGCTACGGCATAGGTGTCGTCCAACGGGCGCCAGAGTTCTTCGCGGTTAAGGTGGTTGATTATTTTACGGACGCTGCTGTTCAGCGGCGCTTTGCACACATAGTACAGGTTTTGATCCTCCAGGTAGTTGAAGTTCTTCTCGTCAAAGAATCCTTTGTCCAGGCGGATGCCGACGACCGTTATCCGGGTACTGATCCGGGACAGGGTATCCTGGAGAAAATCCATAAATTGCCCGTTGCTGGCCGACCCGCCTTCGGCGGGTACCCCGCCGTCATACAGTTGGGCATTGACGAGTTCGGTGGTGCCGGCGATGAAGGCCGCCTTGGCCTTGTGGGACGGACGCCTGCGGTAGCGGTTGTAGCCCGCCTCGGCGCCTTCCTGATTTCCGAACAAGGTGATCACGGTGTCGTCAATGTCCAGCCACACCTCCCGGGGCGGTTCGGTCCGGGCCTTGAGTTCCAAGAGGGCCTGGTTTATCCGGGGCATTGCTTCCACCTCGTCCGGACCGGGGCACCCACCGCAGGTGGGTCGGCCCCAGTAAATGGCGGAAGGTCCGTTCATCCGGTGCCCGATCCACTCCCTTGAGAAGCTTGTAGCCCGGGTCCGTCTTAAGGATTCATGTGCTCCAAGCGGGAGAGTCCGAAAACCTGCGCGTCGGTTGGCAGTATCGACCAGTTGGGCGACGGTGTAGCGACAATTATGGTGCCGGTACACCCGCAGGTGTTCGTGCACCAACTGCACAAAACCGACGACCTGCTTGAATGCCTCCAGTACACCGAACCCGCCGAAGGCGGTGATGGTTTGGTTGTCAAAGGCCACGGGCAAATCCGTTTTCCGGGCCAGTTTCTCCAGCCGCGCCAGTTCCCTGGCCTGGCGGCGCTCCATGGCCCGTCTTTGCTGGCGGCTCCAAGAAAGGGATTGCTCTTCGGCAAGGTCATGTGATATCATGGCGTCGGGAACATCCTCCTCCGATTTTGGTGTTTGCTGTTAAAGTACCAATTCTCGCTGAGGAGTGATGTTCCTCCTTATTTTGCTAAATTTTTTGCACGAAATTACGGCTGTAAGGCCCACCATTACCGGATTCTTCGGTTTTACTTGCCGGATTCATGTTTAACACAGAATTGAGCACTTCATAATGCCAGGCTAATGAGTATTTTCCACTTATAGTTGTGAGGGCATTCAGCATAAGTTGAGACTGCAGTGCATCGTTATCCAGCATTTTCACGAGGGACTCTGCAAACTGCTTCGGGTCATCCTCAATCCAGATATCAAACCTGTCCTTTACCTCAAGACCTCGCACACCTACGGTGGTGCTTAAGACCGGACAGCCATAGTTCATAGCCTCTAAGGTCTTTACACTTACACCTGTTCCTGAAAGAAGGGGTACAATAACAATTTTGACTCTGCCGTAGAAATCATTCAGGTCATTTATGCTATCTAAAAACTCAATACCCCTTTCACTGGCAAGTATCCCTCTGGCTACATTAGAGATAGGTCCTGCTATCAGGCATCTGAAGTCTTGCCTCCTTTCTCTTATATGAGGAATGATAGAGTTTCCAAAAAATTCAATTGCCTCAACATTGAAAAGTCCTGAGCTTCCAATAAACCCAAAATCATATTGCTTGTTAGTATTCTGATAAGAGACGCCCTCTTTTTTGGGTATCACAAGAAGAGGTAGATATCTTACTTTTTTAGAGAGAGCCTGAATATTCCTCAGCTCTTCAACCTCAGAAACTGAAGTAACAAGCACTTTATCAAATACACTGAGAATGTTTATCTCTTCCTCATAGGCTTTTTTGTAATTAAAAGTGAGAGTCCAGAATTTTTCAAGCAGGAAGTTAGCATATATTCCACCTATAAATTCTTTAATTGGTTTACGCATGAGGATTTTTTTTGCAATATGGAAGTGGCTAGCATGGATATCATGGATATCTATTATCTTTAGCCCTCTGAAGTTTTTTAGATTTTCAAGCCCCATAGAATTTGCAGTCCAAGGCTTATTAACGATAATGGCAAAGTCTGAGACTGAATTATTAGTGATGTAACTTTGTATCTGTCCGAATTGCTTTTTATAAAAAAATCTCTCTATCATACTGTATAGGCGGTTTCTGCCCATCAATATATTGGCAAGCCGCATAAAAGCCCGTTTAACGAAATGCTTTATGGGGCTTGAATAAGTGTCGATAATCAGATAGTCTCTAACATATTTTTTTATTAATTGTAGCGACTCAGAATCCCATCTGCCTCTCTGCGAATTAAATGATAAAAAGTAGACCTCATATCCGAATTTGTTAAGATATTGAAGCCACACATAATATCTTTGTGATGAGCCGTCTCTGATGGGGAAAAAAGAGCCATCAACCACAAACAATATTCTTTTATGCTCTGATGTCATGCCTTCGGTAAACATTCAGTAAACCCGCTTCCCTTGGGCTGCTCGTCCTGAGATTCGCACTGCCGAGCCATCCCAAAAAACCTTGCAAAAACTTTGCTTTCAGGGCTGGACACAGTGCAATTTTACTGGTAAACTCTCAGTATGAGCAGACCAGCAATCACGGCACAGACACCTGAAAACCCTTTCGGCACGACTGGGTTGTGTTCCTTTCCGCACTGCCCGTTCATTGAGCAGCTCAGGCGTGAAAATGACCTCCTGATCCAGAAACAAGAACGCTTGCAAGAAAAGATCGCTGCTCAAGAAGCGGCAGTCTCAAAATTGCAAGACATGCTTTTCAGCCGCTCCTCCGAGAAAGCCCCCCGGGCGAAGCAGACTGAGCAAGAGGCCCAAACCGGGACCGACTGCGAAACCAAAAACCTGACCTGCCTGGAACCCTGGGCCGACGCCTGGGTGGCACGCATTGCCAATATCTTATCGTTTGAACGAGGCCCGGCTGGCAGCCGATGATCAGGAGTGCTTCCTGCGGGCTCAGACGGATCTGGAACAAGCATTGAACGAGATGGCCCGTACGCGCGAGGCCGAGTTGCAACAGCCGGACCTGCACTGGACGGGAGCGCCAGGCATTGGAAAGCGCCCGCACCCACTGGGCCGGACCCGCTTTCGGCGGGTACCCCGACCGTTTTCGTGGACCACCCCCAGGTGCCCATGGACAACAATCTGGCCGAACGGATGCTGCGGCCCGTGGCCTTGGGGCGGAAGAATTCCAACGGTACCTTCTCGGAATGGGGCGGTCAGTTCATGGCCATGTGCATGTCCATTCTGCGGACGGTGGCAGAACACGGTCTGGACCCTTGCGCCTATCTCCGCCACTACCTGGACGCATGCGCCGCAAACGGCGGCCCGCCGGCCGATCTGGAACGTTTCCTGCCCTGGAACGTGCTCAAAGAAAACCTGGAAAAACATGCTTTGCGCCGGAGGGATGGTTTGTGACCGAACAGGATTTCCCCAAAGTGATCTGCGGCCGGAGGTTTACCCGGGCCGATCTGGATTTGATCCGGCGGATCATCGCCGCCGATCCGGCCTCCTGGCGCACCAAGATTTCCCGGGAGGTCTGTGCGGCGCTGGGTTGGTTCAAGCCCGACGGCGGCCTCAAGGACATGAGTTGCCGGGT
>JBFLXP010000087.1:0-10162 GCA_040757315.1 Nitrospirota bacterium | reverse complement strand
GTCTTAAATCCGGCCGGCAGCTTGATCGGCGAAATCAGAGACCTGTTGCAGGACGGGAGTGAGGCTCTCGATTTCGGGTGGATCTTCGATTGCGCCGTGAAAAATGAAGTTGCGCCTTTTCTTTACTACAATCTTAAAGCGATGGATAACATTCCGGCAGCAGTCCTCGAAAGGTTCAGGAACTCATACCTGTACGCAGTGAGAAAAAATGTAATCAATGCCGAGGAGATGCTCAGGGTTCTCCGCAGTCTGGAAAAAGGGGGAGTGGAAGCCATACCGCTGAAGGGATCGCTTGCTTCTGAGATCATTTTCGGCAACCCTGGCCTGTATCCGGCGACAGACATCGACATCCTTGTAAGGCGGGATGATCTGGAGGGGGCAGGGAAAATTATTACGGAAGCGGGGTATTCGAAAAATGATATGATTGCGGGGGATCTTTTGTCGAGCCACTACCACCTTCTATATAGGAAAGACGACCACTACCTCGAACTCCATTGGAACCTCGCCAAACGCTATTTTGAGACGGATCCGGAATTCTGGTGGGAGGAGTCCCGGGACATGGAATATGCAGGTGCCGCCGTAAAGACACTGTCGCCGGAGCGGTATATCATGTACGCCATTTTCAGGCTGTTCGACCACGGTTTCAGGCCGCTGAAATTCTCCGTGTTCGTATACGGCCTTGCCTCGAAATACTCGGCTTCGATCGATTGGGGCAAGCTCGTTCACTTGGCAAGGACGTACAAAATGGAAAGAGTTGTGGGATTCACGTTAAAGCTCATCGGTGAACTGTTCGGCACCCCGTGCAGTTATGACATTCAGTCGGCAAAGGTCCTCGGCTACGATTTCTTCAAAAAAAAGGTCATCGCCGGCATATTCGCCGAGGCCGAAAGGCCTCATCTCGACATGCTTATCTACACCTTTCTGCTCGACAGCCCAGCGGAGTTTGCAAAAGTCATTTCGGACCGGTTTTTCCCGCGTATGTCCGAAATCAGGCTCCGGTACGGTCTGCCCGCAGGATCAAAAAAAGCTTATGCATACTATCTTGCGAACCCGGTTCTAATGATTATTAAAAGACGGTGAATGGGTGAATAGGTAAAATGGGTGAATGGGAAAAAAAGAATGGTGAAAGGGTGAATCGGGAAGACGGCGAATCGTAAGAAGAAATGGGGGAGGGAAAGGGTGAAAGGCAAGGGCGGCTTACGAAAGTTTTTAAAAAATCGGGTTCTTCTAGTATCTGTGTGGATGTTGTCATTCCCGCGAAGGCGGGAATCCAGACGCCTTTTTTGTCAAAGGTGAGGGAAACAGTGTAAGGTTATGAAATCCTTTTATGTTTATATTTTATGTAGTCGACGGAATGGAACGCTCTATGTCGGAGTAACGTCTGACTTGATCAAACGAATATATGAGCACAAGAATAATTTGGTCGATGGGTTTACTAAGAAGTACAATGTGCATAGTCTTGTATGGTATGAGGTTCACGATTCCACTGAAATAGCCATTCAAAGAGAGAAGCAAATAAAGAAGTGGGATCGACCCCGGAAATTGCGACTATTGATTCCTGCATAACTAATGACCCATGCAATTTCCCCCTTAATCTGTCACTCCCGCTTGTCGGGAGTCCTTCTGAAGAAAGATTCCGGGCAAGCCGGAATGACAAAAATAGGACATTACTTTTGCATCTTTCAATAATAGAAGAACTGAATCCTCAGTGGAAAGATTTGTATAATGATTTGCTTGAGGTACCTGGATTCCCGTCCTTCGCGGGAATGACGACTACAGGATATGGTTATTCCACAGGAGAGTCCGGGGCGATGTTGACGAAACTCATTCAGTCCAGAAAAACCCGTCTTACCAATTCACCCTAACGCCATTCACCGATTTACCCCAACGCTATTCACCAAATGAAAATATTCTTGTATTATTATCTGCCGGTTGTCGCATGGATGATTTTCATCAATCCGCTCAACAAGGAGCTGACCTCTGAGAGCACCTCGCACTTTCTTGTACCGCTCCTCCGGTGGCTTTTCCCGCTCGCCGGTCAGTCCACAATAGAACTGCTGCATATAACAGTCCGCAAATTCACCCATTTCTTCAACTATGCTTTTCTGGCTTTTCTCCTCTTCAGGGCCTTCAGAATGGGGCGCAGGACCGGGAACCCGAGATTGCTTATCGCCGCAGGCGTCATCGCATCTCTTTACGGCGGCCTTGATGAGTTCATGCAGACCATGATCGCCGCAAGGACCGGCGCATTCTCTGACTGGTTGATCGATTCGGCAGGGGTGGTCTGTTGTCTCGGAATGATGGCGATGAAGAAAGGCAAGACAGTGAAATAGTGAGGTGGTGAAGTAGTGAAATAGTAAGAAGCAGTGGAACCTGTCTCAAAGTCCGTTTCCCGTGAAAAAACCGTCACAGAGCAACAGAACGGCTCCAAAAGGAACTGGATTCCCGCCTTCGCGGGAATGACGAATAGTACAGACGGATTTTGAGATAGGTGCCACCTTCACCTCCCCTTAACTTAAGGGGAGGGCGGGAGGGAGGGGTTAATCATCTCCTCTACATGATCAAGAAATCCGTGACAATCCGTGTCAAACCGGTATGACCGGGCTGATGGCAATCTTGACAGGCCAGGCGTAAGCGCCTGGCCTTGCGTTTTCCGACAGCACGACCCTGCAGCTCAGTTCGACCACGAGCGGGTCCCTTCCATGATATGGCTGAGTAATTGCAGTTCCCCGGGTGTCGACCACAACGTCTTTCCCGAATCCCTTCACGATAACCTGTGCAAACGGCCCTCCGACGCCGTCAAACGCAATCAGGTAGCCCGCAAGGTTGCTGTTCTGTATCTCTATGCGGGAAGCCAGAGGGATATCTATGTAACCTCTCCGGATATCCGTCTGTGTGACAGCGAGTTCAGGCGACTGATAGAGGATTTTCAGCGCAGACAGGGTTTCGCCCGCAGAGACGGAAGAGATGGCGCTCTCCCCTGACGCCGGGATGTCCGAAGGCATATCGGCGGCCGATGCTGCGGGAAAAGACGCAAGGGACAGAAGCGAGATGAGCGCGCACGACAGCAGTCTTTTCTGGAGCTTGACGCCGTATGACAACTGTTCGGGGCGGATATGCCCGGATACTACCAGGATCTCGCCGATGTTTTCGCCGGAACGTTTCTGATCCGCCAGGGCGTGATCGAGTTGATCCCTCGTCAAGTGAGTTGTAAGAACGAGGAGTTCCCCGAGCCTGAGGCGATCCGAGGCCCTGGACTTGTCCTCCTGAAACTCCTGGAACTTCAGGACGGCGTCGCGCTCCTTTCCTGTAATCAGGCCGAGCCGTATGAAAACATCGCCAAGCTTTTCGCCGGTCTCCCTCTGGAGACTCAGCGCGTGATCGAGTTGATGCGGAGTGACGCGCCTTCCCATGAGCAACAGCTCGCCTAAAAGAAGTCGGACGCCCGCAGCCAGTCTGAGCGAGTCGCCGGGAGATGCCAAATCTTTGCTGATGGAGAGAACCGCTTTCAGGTCTGACGGATCGAGGACGCCCATCCGGACGAGGATTTCGCCGAGCAGCCTGTTCGTCCTTTTCTGTTCTTCTAATGCTTCCTGGAGATGCTCCAGCGTGATGAACTCGCCGTCGAGCAGCACCTGCCCCAAAAGGCGGCCGCAGACTCCTGACATTTCACGTCTCTCCTTGTTATATGGATAGTTCGTCACGTCTCGAATCTAATTTAGCAAAAGATTGAGCAAAAAGGAATGGTGAATCGGTGAATCGGTGAAAAGATGTGAAAACGGTGAATAGGTAATGGGTGAATAGGTGAAATGGTTACCGCTTTACCATAACGCCATTCACCGTTATTAGATTCTGCTGTAATTTACGGACTGCTCGATGCCTTCTACGCGGAAAAGCGGATCACCCTGCAGCAATTCTTTCAGCCTGCCTGTGTCGATCCGGTTATAAAAGACCGGCGTTATGAATGACAGATCATTCATGTTGCCGATGATCCGGTTTTGCAGCGTTCTGTCGCTTTCGATTATCTTCGATATCCGGAGCGGTTTGTAAAGCCTGAGATAAGTGTTCACGCCCACGCTGTCGGGAAGAGGCCTCCGCAGGCTATCGAAATACTGCAGAATCTCCTCATCCTTTTCATAAGGGAAACCGGTGAGGAAATCGACCGCCACCTTAAGGCCGCAGGCCTTCGCTCCGAAAATGAACTTTTCTATGTCTGACCAGTAGATGGCGCATTTTTTCCAGGAATCCGCAGTGAGTGTTATCAGGTAAACCCCGGTCTCGCGCATGAGACGGAAGAGTTTCGGACTGAAATTTTCGGGCTTCATGTAGGCGGCCCATTTCATGACGATTCCGGACTTTTTCAAGGCTGTGCAGAAGTCAACGGCATATTCAAGACTTTCGTTGAACTCCGAATCGCAGAGGTGGAAGTGGTCATAACCTGCATCGACGAAGGTCCTGATCTCTCCGACGACGTCGGCAGGGTCTTTGAATGTCACTCTCGAACGGGCCTCGAGGCAATAGACGCAGGAAGAGCTGCACCCCTTGTGCGTTTCGAAGCCGACGACGCCCCCTCTGCCGCAATACTGTTTATACGCTATCTGAAAGGGTTTTCTGCGACACGGAAGCGGTGTTGTGTACTTCCCGTGGAATACCTTCTTCTCACGGCCGTTCCCGACATGACCCAGCACTTCATGAATCGTATGCTCACCCGGTCCTGTGACGGCGTAATCAGCGCCGAGATACGCTCGTATCCCTTCGGGGTCCGCAGGGACGCCGGCTCCTCCGATCATAACCTTCAGTCCGTGAGTCCCTCTGATGTGACCGACGATATTCTTTATGCCGTCGAGGAAAAATTCATTGGTATGAAAAAGAACGGTGTCGACATTCCTCACGGTCATGCCCACGACTTCCGGCCTAAAGGAGAGAATCGCGTTGTCGATATCCGTTTTGACATCGTCCGAAAAACACAGGTCCACGATCTCTGTATCGTGTCCCCCCTGTTCGAGTGAAGAAGCCACGTATTCGATCCCGATGGGCGGGACAGGCGGAGACTGGAACCTGTTCGGATTGACGAGAAGAACTTTCATGGGCTAACCTCGATAATTACTGATTATTGAATATATTGATTGTTGTTAATTAATGTCCTCCGAGTGTCATTCCGGGCTTTGACCCGGAATCCAGTCTTTTTTCTGGATTCCCCGATCCCTCCACAAAGACGGCGGGCAAGCAAGTCGGGGAATGACGAAAGCGGACATCATTATGCAGTTTTTGATAATGGCAGATTCGAGAGTCATGAACAATCTGCGCTACATCAAATCAGTCTGCGAAAAAATCATCTCATCCCTGAAGGATTTTATGCAGGACAGGGCTTTCCTGACAGAATCGTCAAGGACGTCCACGATTGCAGCGTCAAGGCCGGCGCCGGCAAGATAGAAGAGCAGCGACGCCTCGACCTGTTTTTTCAACCTTTCCTCCAGTCCTATAGAAATGTTCGCAATCCACGCGACGGTGTTGATCGGGGGTTCCACAAGGTCTGCGAGAACTTTGATGCATTTATAGGAGTTTGCAAGGTTGGTCTGCCCCATTCCCCCCACCAGGTGGACAAGCGAAGGGTCGGCAAACAGCCGTGCATTCGGTATGTCCGCCTCATTTGCCATTTCGATGAGCCCTTCGAGTATCTGGAGTTTTGCTTCGAGCGTGTTCGGCACCGTACCTCTTGAAGCCCTGAGAACAAGTGATGATCCGGACGCAGATACGAGAGAAAGGAGCGCATACTGATCTTTCGGTTCGGTCTCGGAAATGAAATTCATCAGAGGCGGCTGTTTGCAGTGGAGAAGGGTAGCTTTCAGGGCATCCACGTTTCTTGAATCGAGAGACACGGGCAGACCGGTTTCCGAGCCGATGATTCCGGTCACCCACGGCAACGCTTCCTCGTCGCCGGCCCCGTCGAGCGAACATTGTACGTTAATGATTTCCGCACCGGCATCTCTGATCTTTCGCGCAAGCGCCGCGACCGGACCGGCGTCTTTCTTCCTCAACGCTTCCGTGTAATCTCTGTTCCTTGTGTTGAGATTGTCAGCGATTACGATCATTGCAGCCTCCTTTCACGACAGGTTTTTTGAAACACCCCTTTAAATTATAACATCAAAGTGAGAAGCTGTAATATGGTGAAACGGTGAATTGGTGAATAGTTGATCGGTAAGTCGGTCCCTTCACCCATTACCCATTCACCATTCCTTTTTTACCCTTTCGCCGTTTCCTTTTTGAGATTTGCCCTTTTCACCATTTCACCTATTCACCGATTTACCGTCGTGTTGTCTTATCCCAATCTCGATCATTCTGCTTCTTATCTCTTTTATCTTATCCCGTATTGCTGCGGCGCGTTCAAAGTCGAGGAGGCGCGCGGCCTCTTTCATCTCCGCCTCAAGTTTTCTCACGGTCTCGTCATCGTATCCGTATTCGGCCTTTTCCTCAGCAGCGACAGGCACTGTCCAGTAATCGGACTCGTAGACAGAGCTCAGGATATCCTTGATATTCGATTTTACGGTCTCGGGGGTTATTCCCATCTCCCTGTTATAAGCCTCCTGTATCTTCCGCCTCCTCGACGTCTCGTCGAGCGTCCTCTTCATCGAGCCGGTGACGGCATCTGCATACATGATCACCTCTCCGTTCAAGTTCCGCGCAGCCCGGCCCGCGGTCTGAATCAGGGAACGCTCCGACCGGAGGAAGCCTTCTTTGTCGGCATCAAGGATCGCGACAAGAGATACCTCGGGGAGATCAAGTCCTTCCCTCAGCAGGTTTACCCCGATCAGAACGTCAAACTTGCCGAGGCGCAGATCCCTCAGCAGCTCGATACGCGCGAGAGTGTCGATATCGGAATGCAGATACCGGGCCCTCACATTCAGGCTCGCGTAATAGTCGGTCAGGTCCTCCGCCATTTTTTTTGTGAGGGTTGTTACGAGAACGCGTTCGCCTCTTTCTGTCCGTTTCCCGATCTCTCCAAGAAGGTCTTCCACCTGCCCGGAAGCAGGCCGGACCGTCATCCTGGGATCTAAAAGGCCGGTGGGCCGAATGATCTGCTCCACGACCCGGCCCCTCGACTTCTCGATTTCGTAAGGGCCGGGAGTCGCCGAAACATAAACGGCCTGACTCACCCTGTGTTCGAACTCGCTGAATTTCAGGGGCCGGTTATCAAGCGCTGACGGGAGTCTGAATCCGTAATGAACGAGTGTCTGCTTCCGCGAACGGTCGCCTTCATACATGCCTCCTATCTGCGGCACGGTGGCATGGGATTCGTCGATGATTACGAGATAGTCTTCAGGGAAATAGTCGATCAATGTGTAAGGCGGCTCACCGGGAGACCTTCCGCTGAGATGGCGTGCATAATTTTCTATGCCGTGGCAATATCCGAATTCCCTCAGCATTTCGAGATCGAACCTGGTCCTCTGCTCTATCCGCTGCGCCTCGACCGGTTTCCCTTCGTGCAAAAAGTCGTCCACCCTCTCATGCATCTCCTTCTCTATATTCACGAGCGCGGGCTCGAGCCTTTCCTGCGGCGTTATCCAGTGGCTGTTCGGAAAGACGGCGATTTTTTCGAGTCTCCGTATTTTCCGGCCTGTCAGCGGATCGAATTCGTGGATGCCGTCGACGTCGTTCCCGAAAAATTCGATGCGTATGCTCTTGTCGAGCGAAAAGGAAGGATAGACGTCCACACTGTCGCCTCTCACCCTGAAAGTGCCGCGCCTGAAGTCTGTGTCCGACCGCGTATATTGCATATCGATCAGTCTTCTCAAGATCGCGTCCCGCTCCGTCCGCATCCCTTCTTCGACGACGAGGTGCATAGCCATGTAGTCCTGCGGCGAGCCGATGCCGTAGATGCAGGAGACCGAGGCTACGACTATCGTGTCGTTCCGTTCCAGTACGGCCCGGGTTGCAGAATGGCGCATCCTGTCGATATCGTCGTTTATCAGGGCGTCCTTCTCGATATATGTGTCGGTTGTGGGAAGATACGCCTCCGGCTGGTAATAATCGTAATAGCTTACGAAGAATTCGACGGCGTTCCCCGGAAACAATTCTTTGAACTCTCCATATAACTGGGCCGCGAGCGTCTTATTGTGGGCAATAACCAGCGTCGGCTTATTAATTTCGGCAATCACATTCGCCATAGTAAAGGTCTTCCCGGAGCCGGTCACGCCCAGAAGCACCTGGTGCCTGTAATCCTTCTTCAAGCCGTCCCCGAGTTCCCTTATGGCCTTCGGCTGGTCGCCCTTCGGGGTGAACGACGTAATAAGACTGAATTTTTCCATAAGCATATTTTACTTTATTCCTGTCGCTTTCCTACAGAGCGGACGAAGTTCTATTGAAATTTGTCACGTGACAGATTACACTATATTCATGATCAAATCGTTTGCCGATCGATATACAAAAGAACTGTACGACATCGGTAAATCCAAGCGATTTCCACCTGATATATGGAAAAGGGCATTAAGGAGGCTTGAATATCTCGATTTAGCGACTTGCTTGAACGATCTTAGAGTTCCCCCCAGTAACCGCCTTCACGAGCTGGAAAGAGATCGGGCAGGACAATTTTCTATCTCGGTAAACGATCAATGGAGAATTTGTTTCAGATTTGTTGATGCAGACGCATATGATGTCGAACTTACTGATTATCATTAAGGAGGTATTTTATGAGCATTCCTAATAAGAGGGAACGAGCCATCCCTCCAACCCATCCCGGAGAAATGCTTCGTGAGGATTTTCTACCAGATTATGGATTGACTGTTTCGAGTTTTGCTCAGGCACTTGGCGTGACCCGGCAAACGGCGAATGAATTGATTAGAGAGCGACGTGCAGTAAGCCCTGAAATGGCATTGCGGCTCGCACGACTCTTTGGGAATACCCCTGAGTTTTGGTTGAACGCCCAACGCGCTGTTGATCTTTGGAAAATAGAACGCAATAAGAAGAAAGTGCTCCAGCGCATTAGTCCGCTGAATGCTGCCTAAATGGAAGTGTCCAAATACAAAAAGTATACCCCTTGCTGAACGGCTTCAATGATAAATCGGTGTATGTCTGCAAACCTTGAGTGGGTTGGCTCCCGGGGAGGGACTCGAACCCCCGACAGGGTGGTTAACAGCCACCTGCTCTGCCGACTGAGCTACCCGGGAACAGTCTTTTTTTATATCAAATAGGCTCTGCCTTTGTCAAACAAGGCTCAATCCTGCAACATACTTCGCCACAAGGTCGCCTGCTTCAGTTGTGGAGCAACCCATTTGACCGGCCGCCATGCTCTTCAGATGTTTCCCTGTCACTTCCATTACCGACTGCTCGATGAGCTGCGCGGCCTTTACCTCGCCGAGCTGATCGAGCATCATCCCGGCGGCGCAGATCGCGGCAAGAGGGTTCACCATATTCTTTCCCGTGTATTTCGGAGCTGAGCCGCCTATCGGCTCGAACATGGAAATACCCTCGGGATTGATGTTACCGCCTGCGGCTATCCCCATTCCACCCTGGATCATTGCTCCGAGATCCGTAATAATATCACCGAACATATTGTCCGTCACTATGACGTCAAACCATTCGGGGTTCTTCACAAACCACATGGTCACCGCGTCCACATGGGCATAATCGGTTTTCAAATCAGGATATTCACCCGCGACTTCGCGGAAGGTGCGCTCCCACAAATCAAATGCATAAGTCAGAACATTCGTCTTTCCGCAGAGGGTGAGTTTCTTTGTCTTGTTTCTCTTTCTGCAATAATCGAAAGCAAACCGCACACAGCGTTCCACACCTTTCCGTGTGTTGATTGATTCCTGGGTTGCCACTTCATCGGGAGTGCCTTTCTTCAGCACTCCTCCCGCGCCTGCATAAAGTCCTTCAGTATTTTCACGGACGACAACGAAATCGATATCTTCAGGCTTTTTATTCTTAATGGGACAGTCTACACCCGGATAGAGCTTGACAGGTCTCAGATTGATATACTGGTCGAGCTCAAACCGAAGCCGGAGAAGAATCCCTCTTTCGAGAACACCCGGTTTGACATCTGGATGGCCGATGGCACCGAGATAGATAGCATCGAATTTCCTGAGTTCGTCAAGTGCTCCGTCCGGGAGGGTCTCTCCGGTCTTCAGATACCGTCCGCCTCCGAAGTCATAATGATGTAAAT
>JBFLXP010000086.1:0-10167 GCA_040757315.1 Nitrospirota bacterium | reverse complement strand
TCAGCCAGTTCGGCAATTTTGACTTTCACCGTCTTTTGTTTGCCATCACGAACCAGTTTTACCGTCACTTCCTTGCCGGGTCGCGTTCCCGCGACCATATTCCTGAGGCTTCTCGGGTCTTCGACTTTTTTCCCTTCAAACTCGAGGACAATGTCGCCTCTCTGCATCCCGGCCTTTTCTGCGGGGCTGTCTTCTATCACATCACCCACAAGCGCGCCTTTTTCGTCGCTTATGTTGAATTGTTTCGCAAGTTCCTTTGTCAACGGCTGGATGTAGATGCCCAGCCATCCTCTCACTACCTTGCCGCTGCTGATGAGGCTTTCCATGACCGATTTCGCCATATTGCTCGGAATGGCGAACCCTATGCCCTGATATCCCCCGGAAGTGCTGAAGATCGCGGTGTTGATACCTACGAGTTCACCGCTGACATTCACAAGGGCGCCGCCCGAATTTCCAGGGTTGATCGCCGCATCCGTCTGAATAAAGTCTTCGTAGTCGGCAATCCCGACGTTTGCCCTTCCCGTTGCGCTGACAATCCCTGATGTGACCGTCTGGTTCAGCCCGAACGGGTTCCCGACAGCAAGAACGGTCTCGCCGATCTGAAGCCGGTCCGAATCTCCGAGTTTAAGGACCGGGAGGTTGTCCGAGTCGATCTTGACGACGGCGAGATCGGTCTGAGGGTCGCTCCCTATCACCTTGCCCGTGAATTCCCTGTTGTCCGAGAGCTTCACTTTTATTTCGTCCGCTCCCTTGACAACGTGATTATTCGTGAGGATATACCCATTCTTGTCCACTATCACTCCCGATCCGAGCCCCGAGCGTTTGTGTTCTCTCGGTTTGTCGGGAGGCCGATTTCCAAAGAAACGTCTGAAGAACGGGTCGTCAAGAAAAGGCGACTGCATTCCTCCACCTTTTACCTTTTGAGTTGACGATATGTTCACCACGGCAGGCTTCACGGCAGCGACTATTTCAGCCATCGCCCGGCTCGTTTTGGACAGGATGTCCGCCGATTCACGAGATACGGCCGCATCGGCCGGACGCGGCTGCCGAGTTTCAACTAAACCGAATATGAATACGACAAGAGCGAATAATAGAGCAGCAGATGAGCAATTTTTTTTCGTCAGCATATTTCTCCTCGTGATTATTTTTTCGATATAGAATAATGCGGCCGTATGAAGGGCGCGTGAAGGAAATATGAAAAAATTATGAAGGGGAAAAGGATCGGTGAATGGGTAAATTGGTGAATCGGCAAAGCGGAAAAGACAAGGATGAACGGAATCATCACTACGGCAATCCAGTCCCTTCTGGATTCCCCGGTCAAGCCGGGGAATGACGGCGGTTTGGCTTACTTGCCGGGGCAATAAGAGGTAATGCTCAGAATTCGGCTTCCAGTTTCGGGACTGCAGTCTTGAGGACGTATCTTCCCTTGCCGTAGTTTCCTTCGGGCCGGATGACCAGAGCAAGGTAGTAACCCGCATTTATTTTTCTCATGATGATGCCGCACCGGTCCGAAATAATCGAGAATTCCCTGGCCTCGCCGAGTCCGAGGTTGCCGGCCGCAAGGTCGATATCTTTTATCATCTGAGAAGCTTCGCCGCTGAGCCCCGTCAGATCGACGAGTTTTTCGGGAGCGTATTCCTGCACGGATATCCCGTCGGAGCCAATGATCATTGCGGAGACAGCGCCGTCGACCCGGTCGACGGTATCCTTAAGCACTTCCAAAAAACTCATCCCGCCTCTGTTTTATTCCGTGAAGCAATTGTTCGAGCCGGGCTATCAGCTCTTCTTTGTCTTTGCCGAGCAGCTTCAAAAGGGACCTCAACTCTTCGACACGCTGCAAGGTCTTGCGGTTATCCGGATCGGCAGATAGGATTTTCTTGTAGATGTTCATCGCCTCGGAATATTTCCCATCACGTATGGAAAGGTCTGCTTCACCAATCATCAGATCTGCTCCAACCGCATCTTTTTCCTCTGTCGCGGCAGAGGTGACAGATTCAACAACCGATTGAGGCTCAGGGAGTATATCCTCAATAGAGATTGCCCCGGCTTCGATATCTTCCTTCGTTTCCAGCGTCTCGGAGGGTTGCTCCGCCTCTTTTAGAGATTTCCATAATTCAAGGTCTTCCCTGCTTATAGGCGTTTCAGACGGTTCCTCCGGCGATTCTTCAGCTTCTTCAAGAGGCTCTTTCCAGAGGTCGACTTCCTCCGCTTCTTCGTCGGAAGCTGCAGGGGTTTCTCCCCGCGCTTCGTCATCCTTGATCCTGTCCGAGATTTCAGTGCGAATCGAAAGCAAGTCCGGCTCTTCCCCGGCAGGTGTATCCTTCAGCTTTTCTTCTCCGGCTTCCACGACCTGATGATCATTGCGGACGACTGACTCCTTCATCTCCAGATCCTCCACAGGCGGGGCCGTCTCTTCTAACTCAGAAGGTAGTTCCCACAGGTCGCCGCTTTCACGCAAAACTTTTTCCTCCTGTTCCACAGAAGCCTTTTCCTCGAAGGACGGTAATTCCCCTTCCTCGGGTCCGGCAGTCGATATCTCAGGTTCAGGCTGCTTCTCCATTTCAGCAAGATTTGTCAAGGCCCATTCATCCATCGGGTTCAGTTTCAGTACTGTCCTGAATTCGTGAATCGACCCATCCTTGTCACCGAGTTCCCGGTAAATTTCGGCAAGCTTCTTATGGGCATAGAGATTGTCAGGGATCGCATCCGTCACTTTTTCAAATTCCATTTTTGCCTCGGCAAGCATGGCCCTCTCCATATATATTTTCCCGAGGGAAACACGAGCGCTCAGATAGCCGGGCTGCTGTTCGAGGCCTTTCGTAAGCACGTCGACCGCTTCATCCAGCATGCCCGCCTTCTTATATTCTTCGGCCAGGGGTACAAAAAGCTTGGAGTTGGGATCCTTTGCTATCTTTTCTTTCAGTCTGTCGATATCTTCGATCGCCATGCTATGCCCAAATTTTCAACAAAAATGAAAAAAAAGTCAAGTTTTCAGGGCGATCATTCTGTCGAGGATAGCGTCGGCGACCGCCTCTTTGCCGAGAAGAGGAAATTCTGTCTCCTCTTTTCTGTCTATCAGGACAACCTTGTTTGTATCAACGTCGAAACCGGCGCCCGGCTCGGTTATGTCGTTAAACACTATCATGTCCATATTTTTTTCATTCAGTTTCTTTCTCGCATTTTCAAGGTTCCTCCCCGTCTCAGCGGCGAACCCGACAATGAACGGCCGCTTTTTCTTCCTCCCTATCTCCGAAAGAATATCAGGCGTTGCGACAAGATTGAGAACAAGTTCGTCGGCCTTTCCGATTTTTTTCCCACGCTTTTCACGGGGTCTGTAGTCGGAAACAGCAGCAGTCATGATGAGCGCTGTTGACGCCGGCAATTCATTCTTCAGAGCAAGGAACATCTCTTCGGCAGTCTCGACCGGAATGAATCTCAACCCTTTTGGCCTGTGAAGCGATGTACTTCCGCTGATCAACGTCACGTCCGCCCCCCTGCGGCGAGCGGCTCTCGCCACCGCGTATCCCATTTTGCCCGAGGATCTGTTCGAGATGAACCTGACGGGATCGATATGTTCCCTGGTAGGTCCGGCGGTCACGATGATCTTTTCGCGCGCAAGGTCTTTTTCTACGAATGCAGACCTGACAGCTTCAACAATATCCGGCACTTCCGACATTCTGCCCGGACCTTCCTCCCCGCAGGCGAGGCAGCCTTCTTCCGGGCCGACCTGAATCACGCCCCGTGAACGGAGAGTCTCCAGATTCTGCTGAACCGCCGGGTTTTCATACATCTTCCAGTTCATGGCGGGCGCGATGAGAACTTTTCCCCTGAAGGAAAGGAGGCACGTGCTGAGGAGGTCGTCGGCGATGCCCTGCGAGAATTTGCCGATGGTATTCGCCGTCGCGGGAGCTATCACCAGTATGTCTGCTTCGCCGGGGAGTGAGATATGGACCATGGGATGGGAGAATAAATCCAGAGAGACCCTATTCCGGGAAGCGATTTCAAAGGACAGCGGGGTGACGAACTTCTGCGCAGCTTCGGTCATGACCACCTTGACCGAGGCGCCTTCATCCCTCAATCTGCGCACTAATTCTATGGATTTGTAAGCCGCTACTCCCCCTGTGACACCGAGCAGAACAGACTTATTATTCAGCACCTTCCTCTCGTTTTTCTCCGAATAGGCCCTCCAGCGCTTTCTTGTCAAGGGCCTCTTTCTCGTGCAGATAGACCTTAAGATCTTTCTCGAATTCCGAAAGGTCTTCCCCGGTCATCTCGCGCCTCTTCTCTTCAAGAAGCTTGCGGTAATCGACTTTTTTGGATTCTTCTCTCGCCTTCTTGGCCTGTTCGCCCGTAAGGAATTCGACGGCGTTGCCGATCGTCTCCTCCAGAGCTACTGTTGAGACTTTCCTCGCCTTCGTCTTGATCTTCGGAGGGGCGCCTACTGCAAGTTCCTTCGCCCGCTGAGCGGCAATCGCGATGACCCTGAACCTGCCGTCTATTTTCCCCCCGTCGAATTCAATCGGCAGAGAAATAATGTCCATAATTATATGACCTCCTTCACAAACGTCCCTTCAATCCAGGACGGATCTATTTTTTTCACGCGCACCCTCTCAGCAAGGACAATCGCTTCCAGCTCCCTGGAAGCGGCCTCAAGGACAAGATTAATTATAACATAGTCATAGTCTGTGTATTTCCCTATCTCGGATAAAGCCGCCTTGAGCCGCTTCTCTCTCATTTCCCCCGTCTCGGTCATCCTTTCTTCAAGCCTCGTCCTTAACGCCTCAAGAGAAGGAGGGAGGATAAAAACATAGACGGCTTCAAAGGACTGTTTCCTGATCTGCGAAGCTCCCTGCACGTCAATATCCAGGACCACATCGTTTCCCGACGCGGTCAGTTCCTCGATTTTCTTCTTCGATGTGCCATAGAGTTCGCCGTGTATTTCAGCCCATTCGAGGAAGTCTCGGTCCCCGATCATTCTCCTGAATTCATCTCTGCTCACAAAGATATAATCCCTGCCGTTCACCTCCCCGCTTCTACGCCGTCGGGTCGTGTACGACACGGAGAACTTCAGATTGGGCAAAGTCGAAACAAGCCTTTTGCACAGAGTCGTCTTGCCAGCCCCCGAGGGCGCGGAGACGATGAACAAGCTTCCCCTATTCTTCTTCTCCTGCAAGAGACTCTTTCCCTTCGGCAAATCTCTGTGTAATAGTCTCGGCCTGTATGGCCGACAGAATAATGTGGTTGCTGTCCGTCACAATGATCGAGCGGGTGCGCCGTCCCTCGGTTGCGTCGATCAGACGGCCCGCCTTCTTGGCTTCCTCGCGGAGCCGTTTCATCGGCGCGGAACCCGGCGTGACTATTGCGACCACCTTCGAGGCGGCGACGACGTTGCCGAAGCCTATGTTTACGAGCACGGGGCTGAGATCACCTTTTTTCATATAACCGTCCCTTTATTGCAGATTCTGTACCTGTTCCCGCATTTTCTCTATTTCTGTTTTCGTCTCGACGACGATGCCTGATATCGTGTAGTCTCCGGCTTTATATGAGAGAGTATTCACCTCTCTGCCCATCTCCTGGAGAAGGAAATCGAGTCTCTTCCCAACAAACGTTTCGTTCGACAGAACCTCCCCGAACTGTCTGATATGACTTTCGAGTCTGGCTATTTCCTCTGCGATGTCGAGTTTTTCAGCCATGAGCGCGGCCTCCTGCAACAACCTCGTATTATCCGCCAGTTCCGTATCGAGGATCGATCGCAACCTTTCAACAAACTTCTGCTGCCACCGCCGGACGTCGCCGGGCGCAAGATCTTTTATTTTCGCACACATGTCCTCCAGCGTTCCGAGTCTCTTCCGGAGTTCTTCGACCAGCAGCGACCCTTCGCGTATTCTCATATTTTCAAGCTGAGACACGGCGTCGTAAAATACCGCGAACAACTCGTCGGCGCTGTATTCCGGTTCGGCCTCTGTAAATAATTCTTTGATCCCCGCGAGAGTCTCTATACGAACTTCGCCGGGAATCGCCATCTCTTTCTGGAAGTCGATCATCGCGAGATAGAGACTCTTGGCGAGATTCCTGTCTATAGAGAGCGTCGGACCTTTTCCGCGGGCTGTGGTAACGGCAATATCGAACCGGCCCCGCTTGAAGCGTTCTTTGAGGATGCTGCGGAGAGCCATCTCGTGCTGACTCATGTAAGGCGGCAGCTTCAGGAAGATGTCCATAAACCGGTGGTTGAGCGAACGGATTTCGACCATGAAGTTGTCGTTCGCTGAACTCCCGAACCCTGTCATACTCTGTATCATAGGCATACTAAACTATACAAAGTCGCGCGAATTGTCAATGCCTTACATAATAGCTCGTGGCACGAACCAAATCTGTCACCCTGAATTCATTTTCCGCGGGGGGCAGAAAGCAATCTCGTCTTTTCCAATGAGATTGCCGCGCCCCGAATGCGTTCGGGACTCGCAATGACCGATAAACTAGGCGTTCACCGCTGTTATCACCGGATTTGGGTAAACATCAACTCGATCGTATCGATCTGATAAGGTCCGCGACCTTGCTCTGGCCTACAATCTCCCCCTGCACCTGATTGTTGACAGTGGTGACCGGCGCGAGTCCGCAGCATCCGACACATCCCACCGTGTCGAGAGTCATTTCGAAGTCTTCGGTCGTTTCTCCGTTCTTGATATTGAATTCGTTTTCAAGAGCGAGGAGAACCTTCTTTGATCCTCTCACGTAGCAGGCGGTTCCGAGGCAGACCTTCACAATCTTCCTGCCCCTCGGCCTGAAGTAGAACATTTTATAGAAACTGGCGACGCTGTGAATTTCGGACAGCGGAATGCGCAATCTGGAAGAAAGTGATATCAGGACATTCAGCGGCAGATAACCTTCTTCCTTCTGAATTTGCTGGAGCATGTGTATGAGCACTCCCTTATTCTTCTGACGGGTGTCGAGTATTTTGCCCACCCTCCCTATCTGTTCGCTTAAATTGATTTGATTCGCATCCATCTGCTTCCTCCTGTTTTTCAGACTCTATATAAGAATTGTATTGCTTAGACGAAGAGAATTCAATTCTTTTTCGTTGAGGCCGGCGGGCAGGTCACTTATTAATTTTGCGAGATGCTGAAATAAACCGTTGCGTAAAAGGCAGGTCGTCCCTCAAAGCCTTTCAAGGCGATGAGATTTGATTAGGGCATGGCGTCGAGAAAACGGAACTTCACTGAAAGCGTTATCCTATTTTCGTATTTTCGACCTGGCTTCCGATGCCGCAATGTATCGCTGCGAAAGGCTTCTCGTTCCACCCTCCCTTTTCTTCGAAACTTTTTCATCCATATCTGAATTGCATCGGCTGAAAGGACTTGCAAAAAAAACGGGCGAAGGAATAAAATGAGGTAAGAGCATCGAATGTTGCGGAAACTCTCCAATATAGACGACCTAACCGTCCTCCGTAAGAGTTTGTCTGAAGAAGGGATGCTGTCTTCCGGCAAAAAAAGGATCCGCGTATGCTGCGGCACTGCCTGCAGAGCCAATAATTCTCCTGCCATCGTCAAAGGACTCGCCGAATCCCGGGGCAGCGGCGATGATGTCGAAATCGTCACTACAGGCTGTCAGGGCCTCTGCCAACTGGGGCCCGTCATGATTGTTGAGCCCCAGGGATATTTTTATCACAATGTGCAGCCGGAGAGAGCGCCGCATATCATGTCCAGCGCGGCGAAAGGGGAAAAACCCGTGTGGGATCTTCTATATCGCCGCTCTCTGTGGCAGAAGCCTGCTTACACGATAGACGAGGTCCCTTTCTATCGCAAACAGATGCGGGTAGCCCTCAAGAATAACGGCAGGATCGATCCGACAAATATATACCACTATATCGCTGTTGGCGGATACAAAGCCTTCGAAAAAGCGCTTTCCGAAATGAAACCCCGGAATGTGCTCGACGAAGTGAAGAAAGCCAATCTCCGGGGCAGAGGTGGAGCCGGATTTCCGGCCGGAGTCAAATGGGAGCATACGAAGAGAGCGCCCGGCCAGATCAAGGTGATCATCGCGAATGGAGACGAAGGAGACCCCGGCGCCTTTATGGACAGATCCATCATGGAAGGAGACCCCCATAGTCTTATCGAGGGGATGCTGCTCTGCGCTTATGCGATAGGAGCGCAATATGGAATTATTTATGTGAGGCACGAATACCCGCTTGCGGTTGAGCATTTGCAGATCGCGATCAAACAGACTGAAGACATCGGCCTTTTGGGAGAGAATATTCTCGGGAGCGGATTCGATTTTACTGTCACGATAAGAGAGGGGGCGGGGGCGTTCGTCTGCGGGGAAGCTACGGCGCTTGTCGCATCAATAGAGGGCGAAAGGGGATTCCCGAGGCCGCGACCCCCGAGAGTCTCCGAGCCGGGCGGCGGTCCCTGGGGCTATCCGGCGAATTTGAACAACGTCGAGACTTATGCCTGCGTTCCTCATATTATAGAAAACGGCGCCGATTGGTTTTTGAGCATTGGAACGGAGACATCTCCGGGCACCAAGGTGTTCGCACTGACCGGCAAGGTGAGAAACACGGGCCTTGTCGAGGTTCCCATGGGGATCACTCTGAGGGAGATCATTTACGACATCGGCGGCGGAATCATCGGGAACAAGAAATTCAAAGCGGTCCAGACCGGAGGCCCCTCGGGAGGCTGCATCCCGGAGCAGTTCCTCGACTTGCCGGTAGATTTCGATTCTCTCACTAAAGTCGGCTCTATCATGGGGTCCGGCGGCATGGTGGTGATGGACGAGGACACCTGCATCGTAGATGTTGCGAAATATTTCCTTTCTTTCTGCCAGGCGGAGTCGTGCGGGAAATGCTACCCCTGCCGGATCGGAACGCACGAGATGCTCCAGATTCTTGAAAAGATCACGTCCGGTCAGGGAGAAGAGGGCGACATAGATAAACTCGAGGCGCTGGCCAGGTATGTCAAGAGCAGCTCTCTATGCGGTCTCGGCAGAAGCGCACCGAACCCGGTGCTTACCACGATCAAATATTTCCGCGAGGAATACGAAGAGCATGTGAAGAATAAATACTGCCGCGCCATGGTCTGCCCCGGACTCGGCATGGTCGAAATAAACACCGACATCTGCTACCAATGCAAGCGCTGCATGAGTTCTTGTCCCTTCGAGGCGATTGTAGAGACGCCGGAAGGATTCTTCTTCATCGACCAGGTCCGCTGCCAGAGATGCAAGGCATGTTTTGCTGCATGTCCCCTCGGCGCGATAGAAATCCGGGAGCAGCCGCAGCTTGTCATCGACCGGGAAAACTGCTATCTTTGCGGCCAGTGCGTTAATGCGTGCAGAGTCGGCGCCATCAAGCAGACATCAACGGGGTTCGTTATCGATCAGGCCCTGTGCCGCAAATGCGGCGACTGCTACCGCATCTGCACCATGGGGGCCGTACGCTACGAAAAAATGGGCAAGCTGCTGAGAAGCGAGCCTGTTGAGCCGGTCTCGGTCGTCGAAGGAAAAGAGCCGGCGGTCACGGTCAGAGGGGAGATCGATGAAATTCGAAAAGAGGCGGAAAAGAAGGCATGCGCGGTGCAACAGGCCCTCTACCTGATCGAAGAATTCGTGGCCGGACCTATGTGCGGGAGGTGCTATCCCTGTTCTCTCGGGACCGAAGAGGCCAAGATCCGATTGATTCGCCTCAGCCAACATCTGGAGAATGCGAGCGAAGCCGACATCGAGGCGATTGAGAGAATCGGGAAGTTCATGATAGAAGGGTCATATTGCAAGAAAGGGCGAGACGTGGGCAATTGGCTTGTTGCGACGCTTGCGTCCGCTGAAGAAGAGTTCAAACAGCACGTATCGGGACTTTGCCCCAAAGGGGAATGCATTAGTTCCATCGAATACCTGATCAACCCCGATCTCTGCACTGTGTGCGGCAAATGCGCTAAGGAGTGCAAATACGGCGCCATAACCGGCGACATCGGAGGGACCCTGCCTTTCACCGTACAGCAGAAAATATGCGTTCGCTGCGGCGAGTGTGTCAACGCCTGTCCGACAGGGGCTATCGAATTAATTACGGTGGGGAAGGCCGAACTCGTTAAGGGATAGCATTTCCGTCGCCATACAGGAGGATTTCATGGAAAAGTTGGTGAAGCTCCAGATCGATGGGAAAGAGGTCAATGCGCCGGCGGG
>JBFLXP010000085.1:0-10167 GCA_040757315.1 Nitrospirota bacterium | reverse complement strand
GTTCGTTCCGCCGAAACCGAAGGAATTCGTCAAGCCATACCGGACATCGATTTTCCGGGCCTGGTGGGGGACATAGTCCAGGTCGCATTCAGGGTCCGCATTGTCAAGGTTGATCGTCGGCGGAACAACACCGTCGTAGATGCCGAGGATCGTAATCACAGCCTCGACCCCGCCGGCAGCGCCGAGCAGATGTCCCGTCATCGACTTCGTTGAACTGACGGGGATTCTGTACGCGTCTTCCCCAAAGACCGTCTTTATCGCCTGCGTCTCGATTTCGTCGCCGTATTTGGTCGACGTACCGTGGGCATTTATATAGTCTACGTCCGACGGTTGAACTCCTGCGTCCCGCAAGGCCATTGTCATGCACCGGGCCGCTCCCTCTCCATCCGGCGCAGGAGTCGTTATGTGGTAGGCGTCCGCCGTCATACCATAGCCTACGATTTCAGCGTACATCTTCGCTCCCCTTGCCGAAGCGCTTTCGAGAGATTCGAGTATGAGAATCCCTGCGCCCTCCCCCATGATGAAGCCGTCCCTGTCTCTGTCGAAAGGCCTGCTCGCCTTTTCGGGTTCGTCATTCCGCGTCGAAAGGGCCTTCATTGCATTGAACCCTCCGATTCCGAGAGGTGAAACAACAGCCTCGGCCCCTCCTGCGATCATGACATCGGCATCGCCTCTCTGGATTATCCTGAAGGCATCACCAATGGCGTGGCTTCCCGTCGCGCAAGCGGTACATATCGCCGAGTTGGGCCCTTTTGCCCCGAATCTGATCGATATCTGTCCGGCTGCCAGATTTATGATAAGCATTGGGATAAAGAATGGTGTTATCCTCTTTGGACCTTTTTCGAGGAGAACGGTATGATAGTGTTCGATAGCGTGGAGTCCGCCCATTCCGGAGCCCACAATCACGCCGACTCTCGCCGCTTTTTCTTCAGTTATCTTAACCCCGGAGTTATTCAACGCCATTCCCGCCGCGGCGACGGCAAAATGGATGAACCGGTCCATCTTCTTTATTTCTTTAGTCTCAATATAGTCCTCGGCATTGAACCCCTTGACTTCGCCGGCTATTTGGGTGGCAAAGCCCGAGGGATCAAACTGCGTAATTCTGACGACCCCGGATCTGCCTTCGATAAGGCCTTTCCAGCTCTCCTCGACACCGATGCCGAGCGGGGTGACCATTCCCAGCCCGGTAATGACAACCCTTCTCCTCTCCATGCGGTCTTCCGCTGTTAGGACGATTTTTTCTTGTTGATATAGTCGACGGCGTCCTTCACCTTGGCGATCCTCTCCGCGTCTTCATCGGGTATCTCGATCCCGAAAGCCTCTTCAAAGGCCATAACGAGTTCGACCGTATCCAGTGAATCAGCGCCCAGGTCTTCAACAAATGACGCATCGGGGACAACTTCGTTTGGGCTTACTCCAAGCTGCTTCGCTATTATTTCCTTCACTTTTTCTTCGATCATTAAAACACCTCCACGTTCATTTCAAATTTCAAACTTAACACTAAAAACGCAAAACAAGAAACACCGTTGGACAAGTCGATTCACTGAATTTCGAGAATTCTTCATCTTGCATTCTGAAAATATTACATGTTACATGTACATGCCGCCGTTAACATGTATTACCTGGCCGGTTATATATCCCGATTCAGGTGAAGCGAGAAAGACGACGGCGTGCGCGATGTCCTCCACCGAGCCGAATCTGCCCACAGGAATAAACTTTTTCATCTCCTCCTTTATCTTATCCGAAAGGACCTCCGTCATGGCCGTCTCGATGAAGCCCGGCGCGACAGCGTTCACCGTAACGCCCCTGCCGGCGTACTCTCTGGCGACCGTCTTGGTAAAGCCGGCGATTCCGGCTTTCGCGGCGCTGTAATTCGCCTGGCCCGGATTTCCCATAAACCCGGCAACCGATGTGATGCTGACTATCCTGCCGTACCGCTGCCGGGCCATGTCTCTAATGGCTTCACGTGTACAAAGGAAAACCCCTTTCAGGTTGATATCCATAACCGCATCCCATGCTTCTTCACTCATCCGCATCAAAAGCCCGTCTTTGGTTATCCCGGCATTATTCACGAGAATGTCTATATGGTTGAACTCCTTCCGCACCTCTTCGAAGACTTTTTCTACTTCTTCGGCCTTCGAGACATCGAGTCTGAACCCAAGGGCTTTCACTCCCACGGCAGAAAGCGAGGCCGCCACCGCCTTTGCATCCTGCTCGCTTCGGCTCGCGACAGCCAGATTGACGCCTTTAGCAGCCAAACACTCGGCGATCGCCTTCCCGATACCACGGGTTCCCCCGGTGATGATTGCTGTCTGTCCCTGAAAATTCACAGGTTCACCTCAAACCGGTTAATTTTAACAAAGAGTCTCTCTCTTTTCCAGTTTTTATTTCCCGGGGAACCTCTTGAGCGCCCGGTTATTGTAATAATGATACATTTATGGTAATAATATCTAAGATTCAGGCCAGAGATGAGGCAAGATAGTCTTACGCCCAGATTTCAGCGCAAGCCTTGTGCCGGCAGTGTAACTCCCCCTAAAAAAACAGCAAGGGGTTCAAACTTTTTCGGAAAGAAGAGAGGAAATGAAAGGTAAAGTATATCTGATTGACGTGACCAATAGGGACGGGGTTCAGACCTCCAGAATCCTCCTTCCCAAGCTGTCGAAGACCATGCTCAACCTCTATTTCGACGAGATGGGGATTTACCAGAGCGAAATAGGGTTCCCGACATTGAAGCACGAAGTGAACTATATCAATGCCAATCTTGAACTCGTCAAGCTCGGCGCGATAAAACGGACTCACCTTGAAGGCTGGTGCAGGGCGATCCCCGAAGACGTAAGACTAAGCTTCAAGAACTGTCCCGAATTGAGGCATCTTAATATTTCGATCTCGACATCGGAAATCATGATCAGGGGGAAATTCCAGGGCAAGAAGACCTTCAAGGACATCGTTAAATCCCTCGTGGAGGCCGCGAAGACCGCGAGAGAACTCGGAGCGGAGACTGTCGGCATCAACGCGGAGGATGCTTCCAGAACTGAACTTGACAGACTGATAGAATTCGTCGTCGCCGGGAAGGACGCGGGTGCAGACAGGTTCAGATATTGCGATACCCTCGGCACGGACGATCCTATAACCATTTATGAGCGGATAAAAGCCCTGGCCCTCGCCACGAAGTTCCCGATAGAGATGCATTGTCACAATGACCTCGGGATGGCTGAGGCGGTCTCGATTGCGGGCGCTCAGGGCGCGATAGAGTGCGGCGTTGATTCCTATATTAATACTACGGTCAACGGATATGGAGAGCGCTGCGGCAACTGCGATCTTGTGTCGACGATACTTGCCCTGAAGTTCTCTCATGGGTTAAAAGACAAGGTGCCTCTCGATGAGCACGTGGATCTGAAGATGGCCTGGAGGATCGGTCGATATGCGTCATATGCATTCAGTATCCCTATACCGATCAACCAGCCCGGCATCGGCTCAAACGCATTCGCCCATGAATCGGGAATCCATGCCGACGGCGCGCTGAAGGACCGCCGGAATTATGAACTCTATGATCCCGAAGATGTCGGAAGGGGCGAGCCCGAGCTTGCAGAGACGGGCAGGATAATAACGACGGGTGAGTACGGGGGCATCAAGGGATTCAGACACGTATACGACAAGCTCGGCATCCATTTCCATGACGACAATGAGGCGAGAAAGGTTCTTGAACTCGCGCAGTACGCCAACCTTCACACACAGAAGCCTCTCACCGATGACGAGCTGCGGCTGATCGCCACGTATCCTGACGTTGTAAAGACGATATTGACGGTGAACCTGTAATGTATACGATCACGCTGATACCGGGCGATGGCACCGGCCCCGAGATATCGGAGGCGACACGGCGGGTGCTGGAAGCGACGGGAGTTCCGATTCGGTGGGACGTACAGGAAGCCGGAATTGACGTATTTGAAAAAGAAGGGACACCTCTGCCCCGGAGAGTACTCGACTCCATTAAGAAGAACAAGGTCGCCATTAAAGGTCC
Organism: Nitrospirota bacterium; assembly: GCA_040757315.1. Classification (GTDB taxonomy): domain Bacteria; phylum Nitrospirota; class Thermodesulfovibrionia; order Thermodesulfovibrionales; family SM23-35; genus JAKLQR01. The sequence continues at coordinate 6,149 of JBFLXP010000085.1, read as the reverse complement.
TGTGACGACACCGGTGGGAACCGGCTTCAGGAGCGTCAATGTGACGTTGAGGCAGGTGCTCGATCTCTACTGCTGCCTTCGGCCGTCAAAAACCCTCAAGGGCGTTCGGACGAGATATGAAAACGTCGATCTCGTCATCGTGAGGGAGAATACCGAAGACCTTTACGCGGGTATAGAATTCGAAAAAGGTTCGGAGGGAGCACGGGAAATGATCGAGGTGGTCCGGAGACTGACAGGCAGAGAGATCCGCTCTGATTCCGGCATCAGCATCAAACCCATTTCCGCGTATGGAAGCGAACGGATCGTGCGGTTCGCCTTTGAATACGCGCGGAAGAACAAAAGAAGGAAAGTCACTGCGGTCCACAAGGCAAATATCATGAAAAACTCCGACGGCCTTTTCCTCGAAGTCTCCCGCGACGTTGCAGGTCGGTACCCCGACATAGAATTCGAAGATAAAATAGTGGATAATATGTGTATGCAGCTTGTGCAGAAACCCGAATTGTATGATGTAATGGTCCTTCCGAATTTGTACGGGGACATTGTATCGGATCTTGCCGCAGGTCTTATCGGCGGACTCGGTATCGCACCCGGAGCCAACCTTGGCGAAGAGTATGCGGTCTTCGAGCCCGTTCACGGCAGCGCGCCGAAATACAAGGGGTTGAATAAAGTAAACCCTCTGGCTATGATCCTTTCGGGAGTCATGATGCTGAGACACATCGGGGAGACAGGGGCAGCAGGGCGGCTGGAGAAAGCGATAGCATCCGTTGTGGAAGAGGGGAAATCCGTGACGTACGATCTTAAGCCGCAGCCCGACGATCCCGCCGCCGCGACAACATCCCAGTTCGCAGATGCCGTCATCGCCAGGCTGGGCTGATTCTCAAACCATGGAAAGTGACAGTGCACAGAACATAGAACCTCCACATAGAACAACAAATTCGAAATTCAAATTCCTAAACTCGAAACAAATCAGAATGCCTAACAACCCAGGCTTGCCCGGAGCACTTGGACTTGGAATTTTGAATTTGTTTGGGATTTCATATTTCGAAATTGGGAAGTTTGATATTTATGTGGACTAATATCATCCTCATCATCATTTTCATCTTCCTGAACGGCATCTTTGCGGCAACCGAAATTGCCGTCGTCACGGCAAGGCGGACCAGGATAAAACAGCTTATTGAGGAAGGGCATGAGAACGCCGAGATACTGAACCGGTTTAAAGAAGACCCCGACCGTTTTCTTGCTACGATTCAGATCGCTATTACACTGGTCGGAGTTCTTGCAGCCGCAATCGGCGGCGCCGCGGCGGTGGAGGTAATCAAGCCTGTCCTGATTGCAATCCCCGTAAAGCCGATCGCCGCGTCCAGCGGGGCCATAGCAATCGGCATCGTGACTGTCGTCATCACATACTTCACGCTTGTCTTCGGTGAGCTCATACCAAAATCTATAGCCCTGGCAAAGCCTGAAGAAGTTGGCCTGAAGACCGCCAGACTGGTCGATATCTTTTCTAAGATATCCATCGTCTTCGTTAAGATACTCACATTCAGCACGAATCTCCTGCTCAAACCTTTCGGGAGAAAGACGTTCACCGAGAGAGCATACATTTCCGAGGAAGAGGTGCGCATGCTTATCAGGGAAGGCGGAGAGCAGGGGGTCTTCGAGCCGACGGAGCAGGCTTTGATCCACAGCGTTTTCGAATTCACGGATACGTCCGCCAAGGAGGTGATGGTCCCGGCGACGCAGATGGTGACGATCGGCTTGAGTATGTCCGTCGACGATATAAGACACCTCATCGCCGAGGAACAATTCTCCCGGTATCCGGTCATCGGAAAAGATCTTAACGATGTCCGTGGCATCCTGTTTGCAAAGGATTTCTTGAACGCTCTTTCGAAGGGCTCCGTGGACATTCGGAAACTCATAAAACCGCCTTTCTTCATTCCGGAAACCATGAAAATAAGCAATCTGCTGAAAGAAATGCAGAGAAAGCGCGTCCACATGGCGCTGGTCATCGACGAATACGGAGGAGTGTCGGGCCTCGTCACCATGGAGGACTTGCTTGAGGAAATTGTCGGAGAGATCCGGGACGAATACGATACGGAGAGCCCCGTGGTCCAGATCAGTGATGGGACATATATTATCGATGCTTCGATCAGCATACGCGACCTGGCAGAGGATTACGGCATAGAGATTCCCGAATCCACCGAATACGAGACCCTCGGCGGATTCCTTCTGACCACGCTTCAGAGGATTCCCAAGATTGGGGATGTCGTCGAATCCGACAGAAAAAAAATCACCATATCGGAGATGGTCGGTCAGAGAATCGCAAAGGTAAAGCTCGAAAGAATGCCCGAAGAAGTCGAACCCGCCGAAGAATAGCCTGTAAACTCCGATGAAGCGTGTCATGGTTCGACATCCGTCTCACGTATTGACGGATCACCATGACATCTGTCATCCTTAGCCTGTCGAAGGATGACAGGGGATAGATTTTTGCACCTTGAACCCACCCATTACTGAAAGGGTTACGTAGCTCCACGTTTCACCGTTGCCATTCTCCCCGGACATCATCTATAATTCTTATCTGCCATGAAGAAGAAAGTATCCATTATCGGCGCGGGGAACGTCGGAGCTACGACTGCCCTTCTTGTAGTGCAGTCTGGAATCGCCGACGTCGTTCTTTTCGATATAGTGGAAGGAATGCCGCAGGGCAAGGCCCTTGATCTCGCAGAGGCGTGTCCGCTCTGGAACTCGTCGTCGAAGATCACGGGTACGAACAGTTATTCCGATACAGCGGGCTCTGACGTTATCGTCATCACGGCGGGGCTTGCACGTAAACCGGGCATGTCGAGAAGCGACCTTCTTCACGCCAACGCAAACATTATAAAGAGCGCCTCGTTTGATGTTGCAAAGGCATCGCCGCATTCCATAATCATCGTTGTGACGAACCCGATGGACGTCATGGCTCAACTCGCCTGGAAGACGAGCGAATTCTCCTGCAAGCGCGTCATGGGCATGGGAGGCATTCTCGACGCGTCGAGATTCAGGTCATTCCTCTCGTGGGAATTGAAAGTCTCTCCGGAAGATGTTGAAGCGCTCGTTCTTGGCGGGCACGGTGACGACATGGTTCCTCTGCCGAGGTTTACTACGGCAAAAGGAATTCCCGTTACAGAGCTGCTGCCGAAAAAGAAGATTGAAGCCCTCATTGACAGAACGAGAAACGGCGGGGCCGAGATCGTCTCTCTCCTGAAATCCGGTAGCGCCTATTATGCCCCCGCGGCCTCGGCATTCCAGATGGTCAAATCTATACTTATGGATGAAAAACGTTTGCTTCCATGCGCCGCTTATCTGAACGGCGAATATGGAATAAAAGATACCTATATGGGCGTGCCCGCAATCCTCGGCAAAGAGGGCGTTGAGAAGATTATGGAAGTGAAACTGACAAAAGAAGAGAAGACACAGTTCAAGAAGTCGTATGCTTCTGTACAGAAATTATTGAAACAATTGGGGATATAGCAGGTTTTATTAACAGTCTCATAATAAGTATTTACAGATTCTATCCTTTAATCCGTCATGCCCGAGGTTCTCAGTCGGGCATCCATTTCCGGATGAATTGGATTCCCGCCTTCGCGGGAATGACTGAGAACACGTATGTACTATTGTGAGACTCTTTATAGTTACTTGGAGGAACAATGGAAAGAACATTGTCTATAGTTAAGCCTGATGGGGTGAAAAAAAATCTGGTCGGCGAAGTGGTGAGAAGGTTTGAACAGAAGGGACTCAGGATGGCGGCTTTGAAGATGATTCATATGACCGTGGAAGAATCGAAGGGTTTCTACATCGTCCACAGGGAAAGGCCTTTTTACGGGAGCCTCACTGACTTCATGTCGGAAGGACCGGTCGCTGTGATGGTCGTCGAAGGCGACAACGCAATCAGCACGGTGAGAGAGATCATGGGCGCAACAAACCCCAAAGACGCAGCGCCGGGAACAATAAGGGCCGATTTTGCTTCGGATATCGAGCACAACATCGTCCACGGCTCGGATTCCAGAGAATCGGCTGCCTTCGAGATACCTTACTTCTTTTCCGCATTGGAGATTTTTTAGCTCACACCCCGTTGTGAAACATGCGAATTTCCTTCTATGAAGCATTTCACGATAACGGTGATGGTACTTACAGTCCGTTGACGACTATTAAGATCGGTGGAGCAATTGTAACGCCGGGGATTGATTTTACATCTGATGCATGGTTTGGCGACATTGAAATAGCTAAATATATCGGCAGGGACCTTGAGGTTGAGCATCTTCAGGACGGCACAATGGAAATCAAGAGGTTCTGTTAATTCTAGCCGGGATTGAACGTGAATTTTTCGCAGATAACATCTGACGACCGCGAACAGATCATCGATATATTCAACCATTACGTTGAAAACAGCTTTGCCGCATACCCTGAACAAAAAGTGCCGTATGAATTCTTTGACGTTCTCTTGAATATGTGCCGGGGCTATCCTACGGCAGTTGCAAGGGATGAGGAGAATGAAATAATCGGGTTCGGGATGCTCCGTCCGTATAGTCCTTTCCCCACTTTCTCAGATACAGCCGAAATTACATACTTTTTGAAACCCGGATTTACACGGAAAGGCATCGGCAAGACCATTCTTGAATACCTCATTTCAAGGGGCAGAGAGAAAGGTATTAGTTCTCTCCTGGCAAGTGTATCATCGTTGAATGAGGTGAGTATTAATTTCCATCTTAAAAATGGATTTCTGGAATGTGGCCGCTTCAAGGACATCGGCCGGAAAAGAGGAAAGACGTTCGACGTGGTCTATTTCCAGAGGATGATCTGACAATCGCCAATAGGTTGACAGGGACAATGCATAAAATGGTATCTTATAAACTCGTGTAGGCGCGTAGCTCAGTGGGAGAGCGCTTCCTTGACGCGGAAGAGGCCAAGGGTTCAATCCCCTTCGCGCCTACCATAATAAAACTATACCGCTATTTCCAAGGCTATCTTATCGTATTTTATTACCGGCTTTGTTTTTCTGTCCGTTGCCTTCTTTTCTATCAGTCCCATCTGTTCCAAATATTTCACATCATCAGCTACGTTCTTAATATCTCTTTGCGCTACCCTCGCCAGCTCATTGATAGAAGACGGCTTCTTGGTTTTGATAATGCGCAACAGTTCAAGCCTTTTGGGTGTCAATGCCTTTCTGAACGCTTCAAAACTCGTAAAGTAAATCCCTGTCTCTTTCTTGACCTTTTCCCCTCGCTCAATGGCTTCTCCTGTCTTTACAAAATCATCAAGGACTGTCTTCAAATCTTTAATGCCTATTTTGATTTTTTTCACTCTCATAGCTCAGCCCCCCTTATACTTTGCAACGTCTCTATAAAAATCCCGCGATAACTTCTCAAGATTAAGAAACTTGTATGGTAAAATCTTTCCTTTTATATGCTTGTGGTCTCCTTTGCCTTCTGCATTGTCATAACCGACTACCCGCTTATCATTGACAATATAAGCCAGTGAATATTTGTATCCATGCGGTTTATCCTTCGTTGCTTATGGCAATCGCCACATTTTGATTACAATGATGTTATTCAGCTCATCTACAACCCTATCATGCCTGCCCAACTGTGCCTTCATTTAATGGTATTTTATACCAATAGTAGGGTTAGGTCAATTGATGCAATCTTGAGACACGTGGCATCATTCTGCGAAAGGAATTGTCCGATAGAGGTCGCCAAGCGTCGCCAAGCTTAGAAAAGAAGAGCAGTCGAAATGAGGTATATGAGCATCTACCGCAAAAAGTCCTCATCTTGTCTTTTTGCAGATGCCGCCACTTAGGTCGTCATCCAGCCTATCCTATATATCATAATCCGGGATTGACGGAACAACCCAGGGAGACTATTTGTCTGTCCCCATCGAAAGTTACTCTTCCTTTATAGACTTCGCCCGGCTGAATCCAGGTAGTATCTCTATCGTCCATTGCAGGTTGTAGGTGGCGGGTCTGTCTCGAGCCATCAGCAAATAGGGCAGTAAAGTAGAAATCTTTAACCCATCGCGGCATCCCGTGCTTGCTTTTCAGAGTGACAACAACAATTTGACGCATGATTACAGGCCCAGTCCCAGTATAGGGGTCGACTGCCGCATAAGCCGTTTGA
>JBFLXP010000084.1:0-10191 GCA_040757315.1 Nitrospirota bacterium | reverse complement strand
TTCTCGGAGCGCTCTTCTGTACGCTCTCTACTGGTTCCATCGATGACACTCCTTTCCTCTAACCCATTTTGGAGTGTCACCCTATTTCCTCAATTCCTTGGTATCATAAACTGGTCGTTAGGACACCCGTATCGACTATCCCTGAAGTGTATGTCTGACCGAAATTCGTAGCCCCTTGCTGGTAAGTGAACGTTACTTCCGGCAAGGCAGCCGAATCATTGTCGCCGTAAATAGTCACTGTGTTCAAGATAGATCGTTTTGTCCCTGTACTATATGCATATTGAAGTGCGTATCTTCTTACCACTCGGTTATAGTCATTATTTGCGAAGGTCTTTATATTCAGCAAACGTTTTGTTGTAACAACCCTGTGATTTGGGACGTACATGGGAGGGTCGTCGTTCCTTGGCGTTGGGTCATATTCGAATATAACTTTGTTGGAAGGCGACAAAGAGCCATTCCCGGTGTATCTGATCTCTTCTATATATATTTCGCCGTTATTAATGTCCTTGTCATAAAGTATTGTCATATAATTGCCGTTAGTGTCCCGAACCTCGTCCAGACACCATCTGAATATCTTGACGCCTCCCTCAAAGTCCTGCCTTGACGCCGAAGAATGACCATAACGGTGCTTGGTTCCATTCTTTGTCGTTACTTCCCACCCGGCGGTGGACATGCAGTATTTGGAAAATGAGCGTTCAATCTTTTCCCCGTAACAATCTGCGCCGTAGTCGGGCCTGCTAATCAATTCAGTTGCAGAACCGTTGACGATTGCCACGTAGTCGTTACACTCATAGCACACGCCATGCTTCGTGTTTCTCTGGATTGCTCCGACATCGAGGCTCCAGCCTACTCCAACTTGACCATTCCCGCCGCTCGAATTATAGGTGAGCGCCAAGTTCGGTGCTATGGCGTTTCTTCCCGGCGGAACGACTATCGGAATGCCGGTGTGCGCGGCTCCGGAATTGCCGACTTGCTGAACGTTCAAGACTGAGGCCTCCTCAGTATAAGATGACGGCTCTTCGGGCACTTCCGCGCCAACCGCCGGTGATTCCGGCGGCGGCTCCTGCTCGGGCGCTGGCTCCGGCGGCGGTTCTGTGCCGCCTGAGTCCTCTGCATAAAGGACTCCTCCAAAAAGAATCGAGATCAAGAAAAGAATTATTGCGAGGGGGATTATGAAAGACTTCGTTCTCATGTTGCCTCCGTGGTAGCGTTTTCTTTCAAATCTGGTTTCCAAAACATCGAAACGATAATTGCCGCTTTACTCACTTACCCGCAACATCTTACCACAGGAAAAGTCACAGATTAGTCACAGTTTCGGGGTATGTTAGGACATTATGAACTTGGACGCTTAGTCCTTAGAAATAAACTTTTCTGTAGTTCCAAACTCCGCAGCCTGAGTCTCAGACATATATCACACCCGGAACAATAGGCTTATATATTCAAAAAAAACCGGCTGTTTGATATACTTCTTGATCATGGCGAGTTTTGTAGCATTCGCGTAACGTCTAAGGTGGAAATTCGAAGGAGATTGGTCTTATGACGGATATTACAGACGAGCTTCTGGCCGCAGCCCGCGGGATTAAACTCCTCATACTCGATGTGGACGGCGTTCTTACAGACGGCGGCATCATCCTCGACAACAACGGCAACGAGTTCAAGATGTTTCACGTGCGCGACGGACATGGGATGAAAATGCTGGCCCGCGCCGGCATCAAGGTGGCCTTGATCACCGGACGGCATTCCCTTGTCGTCGAAAGGAGGGCAAGCGAACTCGGGATTACCGACGTTTTCCAGAGATGTTTCGACAAACGCATCGCCTACGGACAACTGGCTGAAAAATATTCATTGCTCGATAGCGAGATAGCCTATGTCGGCGATGACATCGTAGATATCCCGGTGTTGAAAAGATGCGGTCTTGCCGTTGCCGTCGCCGATGCCGACGAAGAAGTCAAGGCCGGAGCAAAAATGATTACAAGAAAGGGTGGAGGGAGAGGGGCGGTGCGTGAAGTGTGTGATCTCCTCCTTAAGGCAAAAGGCATTTGGGGAAAAATCATTGATGAATACTCTGAGGCTTAACTTACCGACTGCTCTCACTCTCAGCAGGATTGTCCTGATTCCGGTATTCGTTTTCACTGTTTACCTGCATCCTCTCTTCGGCGCATCTGTTTTCGGCATCGCCTCACTGACGGACTTCTTCGACGGGTATCTTGCACGGCGCTCGGGGGACATAACGAAATTCGGGATGATACTCGACCCGATCGCCGACAAATTCCTGGTCATCTCGGCTCTCATTGTGCTCGTCGACATGGAGAGACTGCCGGCATGGATCGCGATCGTCATAATCGTTCGGGAGTTTCTTATCACCGGACTGAGGGTAGTGGCGCTTTCGAAGGACATCGTTATTCCTGCTGAAATAGGAGGAAAGATTAAAACGACACTCCAGATCTTTGCAGTCCTCTGCCTGGTTTTGAAACGGAGCCTTTTTGACATTGACTTATATGACGCCGGTATAATTCTGATCTGGGGAGCTCTCATTATTTCGATTGTTTCGGGTATTCAATATACGGTTTCTTTCGGGAAAAAAATCTGATCATGAATGCGCTCGAAGAGATATCAGTGGTTCTTGTCTCCTTTGTTCTCGGCTCCATCCCCTTTGGTATAATAGTAGCAAAGGTTAAAGGGGTTGATCTCAAGAAAGTTGGAAGCGGAAACATCGGGGCGACAAATGTGTTGCGGTCTCTGGGAAAATGGCCAGCAGCCCTTACACTTTGCGGAGATATCTTGAAGGGTACTCTTGCGGTAGCTTCGGCTCGATATCTCGATGTCGGATCGGCGTGGGAAGGCGTGGCCGGCATTTCCGCCATCCTCGGGCACAATTTTTCGATCTTTCTGGGCTTCAAGGGCGGCAAGGGCGTGGCCACCAGTATGGGAGTGCTGTTGTTCTATTCTCCTTTTGCCGCGGTCCTTACCCTTATCATATGGCTTGCAGTCGTTGTAATAACCAGGTATTCTTCCATGGGCGCGCTCGTATCCTTCGGCCTTCTTCCGCTGAATATTTATTTTTTCGATCCGGACGACAGAGCAAAGCTCTTTGTTGCAATTCTCATCACGGTCTTCATCTTCCTGAGACACGGGGATAATATTAGGAGATTGACGAAAGGTACCGAGAGGAAGATAGGGCAGCGGGCATGAAAAAATATTTGTTTTTCGTCCTGTTTCTTTTGATGACTGCTTCACCGGCCCCGGGTGAGACCCTCTATGAAGAGCAGTTGAACCGCGGAATCAGGAATTCGGATCCTTATGCCTACCTGCTCATCGAGAACGCAAAAAAAGAAGAGTCCGGATCCGGGATTCTCCTGAAAGAGGCGGTGAGATACGCTCCGGATCTTCCGGCGGCTTACTTCGAACTGGCAAAAGCCGTTTTTTCTTTCGAGCCCGAGAAGGTGTTTGAGTCTGTCGACTATATGCGTCAGAGTATTACCTCGTACAAGCATAATTTCTGGTGGGCCTTCACGATGCTGTCTTCTCTTTTTGCAAGCCTGTTGCTCTCGTTCTTTGTCTCGGTTGTGATTGTCGTTACCGTGAGGCTCCTGAAAGATGTTCCGATGATCTCTCATGAGATACAGGAGAACAGGAACAAGGTGCTGATCCTGTTTGTTCTCATTCTTTCCTTTTTCGGTCCTTTGTATCTCCTGGGCAGTCTGCTTATCCTCACCGGTCTCTATATGACAAGATGGGATAGGGTCGTCGTATATGTTTACCTCATCATACTACTTGCCTCTCCCTTGATTTTCTTCGCGGTTTCGGCGGTGCTGACTGCGCCGGCCTCGAGCGATTTAAAAGCTGTTGTCCGGGTGAACGAAGGAAGAGGAAACACTTATGCCTTGTCTGTTCTGGGTGGCGGCAAGAATTCCGTCGAGCTATTCTCGTATGCCCTGGCGCTGAAGAGGGAGGGAAGATTTCAGGAGGCGATAGACGCATATTACAAACTACTTTCATTCAGCCAGAACCGTTCTCGCGTCTACACCAACCTTGCAAACTGCTATGTCGGACTCTACGAGATGGAGAAAGCAAAGGATCTCTACAAGAAATCTCTCGAGACGAGGCCTCTTGTATCCACCCTGTATAATTTGAGCCAGGTCTACCGGGAGACTCTCGACTTCAAAAAGGGGGAAGAATATTTTCTCGCAGCGCAGGGCCTCGACAGAGTGGCCGTTTCGCGCTTCCGGTCCATATTCGGAAGAAACCCGAACAGGTTTGTGATAGATGAACGCCTGCCGGAGTCCGAACTTTGGGAATACGCTGCGGCAAAGACATCCCGGGCAACTGCCATGGGGTTATCACTCTTGCCGCCTCTGGCGATGTCGGCGTCTGCGGTGCTCATGGGTATCGTCTTCTTCGGCATGAGCCGCCTCAGAAACAGGGCTTACAGGTGCCGCCGCTGCGGTACGATCATGTGCAACAGGTGCGAGAAACATATTCATTGGGGGCATATGTGTCCTCAGTGTTTTAAATCTCTGGTAAAGCTCGATGAATTGGATGCGCGCGAGCGGATCTCCAGGATTCTTTTGGTTTACGAACATAAAAAGAAGAAAAGAGAAATCATAAAGATCTTGTCCCTTATCCTGCCCGGTTCGGGCCAGATATATGCGGGAAACATCCTACAGGGCCTGCTCTTTCTGTGGCCCTTTCTGTTTTTCCTGTTTATACCGGTCATGAACTCTTTTTTCAACGTTGGGATGTCGCATTTTTCGCATCTCTGGCTGAGCATCCTTTCACTGATTCTTACGGCGGGTGTATATGCATTCGCCAATATCGTAACGCGACGGAGGATAGCAAGGGGATGGCTTTAGAGGGATCTCTCAAGGACTTCGGTCTCGCAGATATTCTTCAACTGATTTTCTTCCAGCGGAAGACCGGTGTTCTTGCGCTCGACGGAAAATTGGACAAGGTTAGGCTGCTTTTCATCGACGGAAGCATTGCCGGCGCCGAGTCGAAGCGAAGGATGGAAGCAAACCGGCTCGGTAAGGTTCTTGTGAAGAAAGGCCTGATAAGAGAAGAAGATCTTCAGTCGATGCTCGATGAGCAGAAAAGTACGAATATCAAGCTCGGCAATCTTCTCGTGAGGAAAGGGTTGGTTACAAGGGGAGAGATAGAGGAGATTCTGAAGGGGCAGGTTAAGGAGACCGTGATCCAGATATTCGCCTGGAAAGACGGCACTTACGAGTTCACTCCCCAGGCGGTTCCTCCCGACAAAGATATCCCCATATCCATTGATACGCAGCATCTGCTTATGGAAGGCCTGAGAATCGTCGACGAATGGACGCTGATAGAAGGGAAGATAACCCTCGACACGGTATTTTCGAGAAAGCCGGGGCCTGCCGCAGATGTGACGGAGGAAGAAACCGAGATTCTCTCCCTTGTGGACGGTGAAAACGATGTCAGCACTATTATCGACCTGACCGGAAAGGATGACTTCGAAGTATCGAAGATCCTGGTTTCTCTGCTCGAAAAGGAAGCTATCGAACCGAAGGCAGTAACACCGGTGATCACCGAGATGCCGGTTGCCGCTGTGAGGAGACGGGCAGCCTCCTACAGATTCCTTCCCGTATTAGCGGTCATCGCAGCCTTCTCGGTTTCCCTTTTCTCACTTCTCGGGGACGGCACTCATGCATACGGGAAGTACAAGGCTGCCGGTGAGATTGACGACCTCCGCTTCAAAATCGAGTCCTACAAATTCGGATACGGTTCATTTCCCGGGACACTCGACATCATTTCAAGGGAGACTGACCCCTGGGGAAATCCCTATGTTTATATGCAGAATAACCATGACTTCGTTGTTCTCAGCATGGGCCCCGACGGCGTCAAAGGTACTGCCGACGATATTTATTAGCACTCATGACTGAAAAAAGCGCTGTGGTTCTTCTGAGCGGGGGCATCGATTCCTCCACGACGCTTGCTATTGCAAAATCCCGGAAATATTCGGTATATGCACTCACGTTCAATTATCGACAGCGGCATGACAGAGAGCTTGAGTCGGCGAGGATGGTTGCGTCGGCTCTCGGAGTCCGGAGACATCTCGTCATAGGGTTCGACCTCGCTGAAATCGGCGGCTCTGCTTTAACGTCTGATATGGAAGTGCCGAAAAACAGAAGTCGAGAAATGGAATTCGGAAAACGGAACGAAACAGAAATGGAGGGTTCGCTCTCAACTCTCAACTCTCAACTCTCGGCTATTCCTGTTACTTACGTTCCTGCCCGTAATACCATCTTCCTCTCCTTCGCCCTTGCATGGGCGGAGGTTCTCTCGGCAGAGCACATTTTTATCGGGGCAAACGCAATTGATTATAGTGGCTATCCTGACTGCAGACCGGAATATCTGAAGGCCTTCGAAGAAATGGCAAACCTCGCTACAAGGGCCTCGGTCGAGGGACGCATGAAGTTCAAGATACTTGCCCCACTTCTTTACCTGAAGAAATCGGATATAATCAAGAAGGGCGCCGAATTGGGACTCGATTATGCATTGACATGGAGCTGCTACGACCCGCAGCCTGCTGCCGCAGGAGTTCAGAGTTCAAAGTCGATAGTTCAAAGTCATAAAGAAGAAAACTCCGAACCTGGAACTCCGAACTTCGGAACTGTTGTCCCATGTGGGAGGTGTGACAGTTGCCTGTTCAGGGCAAAGGGGTTTCATGAGGCGGGGATAGAGGACCCTTTGATAGTCCGGGGATAAGATTCAAGATTGCGGGTAGGGCAGGTACGTATGAAAAAAATATTCTCTCGTGCAGCACCTTTGTAGGCGGACTACTATGACGACAAACCTCCAAGTTTTCATTCATCACAACTTGATACTCATAATGACACAAGTTCTGCGTTCGAGAGATTTTTTTTTCATATGTACCTGCCCTTTGATGCCATTATGTCAACGCGGAAACAACCGATAAAACTCAGGGGCCATCACCTCATATGTCTTCATTTCTTTAGGGGCGAGGGATATAACCCGGAATTCGTGGAGAATCTCTGGAGCGTGCTGAAGCGCGCCGAAGCCGGTGAGCCGATTGAGGTCGCCCATGGAGCCGACGATGTCTGCGGCGTCTGTCCTTCCCTTAAGGAAGGGAAGTGCCTGTATCGTGATGATGCGGAGAAAGAGATCCGGGAAATGGACAGGACATCGCTCAAGCTCCTGGATCTGGATGTGAACGAGACGGTTTTGTGGTCTGAGATACGGGAACGTGTGCCCGAAGTGTTCCTCCCGTGGGCAAGAACCTTCTGCAGAGAATGCGGCTGGTCTCCCGTGTGCAGGAAGGATCCGGTATTCAAGAGCTTCTCGGCGAGAAGACTGGGTGTGAATTTTGACGAAATTCAAAAGGCGATGGAAGACGTCGTCCGGGACAATTTCGATTATTTTCTTGATCTCGAAACCGGAGAGGTGGTCACGTTTTCAGAGGAAATTGTCAAAAAAGCTCAGTCACTCTTGTATGTTGACGAGGGAGAGGAGTTAGAGGATGATATCGATTACATCGAATTTGACGAGGATCCCGAACTTCCCGAGTGGATGATCGACCAGGTCGAAACGGCTATCGAACTGGTACTTGACGAAAACCGCCGGTATGTCCGCATACCGGAAAGATCATCCTCTGCCGCCTTTGAATCGATGTCCGGGTTCATTCAGACGGTATCTGATCCCGCGCTGAAGTCCGAGTTGACGGCTGCACTTAGTGGGAGAGGCGCCTTCAGAAGATTCAAAGATGTGCTGGTACATTGTCCGAAAGAAAGAAAAAGATGGCACAGCCATAACGCAAAAGCTATGAAAAAGGAGATAAAAAGCTGGCTTCACGCCATTGGAGTCGCCTCCGTTTCAAGGTCTTCTTCCAGCCGTTTTTTTGCGCCCTGAAATCAAACCGGCATCATCCATTATCTTCTGCTGAATGTCCTTAAGACCTGTCCCGTGAAGCCACGTTCCTATCTCCTCCGGTGAATAGATCTCCCACTTTCCGTGTTAACGTGCACCTTTACCGAAAAAAGCGGATAATGTGCCGGCCTTATCCTGTCGACATTATTAAATACCCATCTTGCGCAGTGCTTCATCGGCAGAACTTTTGGCAGCCGGAGCCTCTTCCGGCAGATAGAGCATGACTCCGCCTTTGACCGGACGTATAACGATCTTTCCTTCGAGCGCCAGCTTGTTCGTCACCTCCACCGGATTCTCACCATCGAAGTACTTTTTGAATGCCTCGTTAAATCCTGAATATACGCTGTGAATCCCTTTGTACCCTTCTTTTCTCAGACTTACGATAGCCTTTTTCACAAACTCCTCATGACTCAGTCTCTCTGACATGGCTCCCTCCTCTCATTTGTTTACGCGGCTATTTGCTGTTTCGTTCCAAGTCGGACTCTAATATGCTCACATTCCTTGGCGTATGATCGATCTGCTCGACAACCGGTATTTCTTCCGCCCCTGTCGCGCCGAGTTCTCTGAACCTTCTCACCGAAGGCAAAATCCTTGTTTCCAGAGAAGCGACAGCCTTATTGTAAGCTGCTATGGCCTTCTCAAGGCTTGAACCTATATTATCAAAATGCTGCGCAAATGTATTCATCCGTTCATACAATTGCCGCCCAAGTTCGCTGATCGCCTGGGCGTTCTTCGTCATCTGCTCCTGCCTCCACCCGTAAGCTATGGCCCTGAGGAGCGCGACGAGGGTGGTCGGTGTCGCGATTATGACCCGTCTCTGTATGCCGTCCTCGATGAGAGAATTGTCGGCCTCGAGCGCTGAACTGAGGAATGATTCTCCGGGGATGAAGAGAACTACGAATTCCGGCGATTTTTTGAACTGGCTCCAGTATTCCTTGGAACCGAGCTTGACCATGTGCGCCCTTACCTGCTGGGCATGTTTTTCCATCTTCGCCTTTCTCACGTCATCGGCGGAAGCAGAGACGGCATCCAGGTAAGCTTCAAGAGAGACCTTCGAGTCCACGACGATTTCCCTCTCCATCGGCAGATGCACGATCATATCGGGCCGGATCTTTCCCTTCTCGGTATCCACTGACTGCTGCTCCGTAAAGTCACAGTGCATGGACATCCCCGAGAGTTCGGCGACCCTCTTCAACTGCATTTCGCCCCACCTGCCCCTGACCTGCGGTTTTCTGAGCGCAGAGACGAGATTGCTTGTTTCCCGCTGGAGCGTTTCGTGTGTCAGGGCGAGCGACCTAAGTTGCTCTTCAAGGCTGCCATATGCCCTGTGCCTGCTTTCCTCTATTCCCCTGATCTGCTCTTCGTAGCGCTTCAAGGTCTCATAGAGGGGTTTTATCATTCCATTCATTGCGGCCTGATGCTCGCCGAGCCTTCCCTTCGTCTCCGTTACCACTTTTCCAAGATGCTCCGAAGCCAGCCTCAGAAAATCTTCACTGCTGCTCTTCAACGCGGCCGACGAAAGAGCGTTAAAGGTATCGCTCATCTCCGCCTTCATCTCCTCGATCAGGGCTTTCTGTTCTTCAAAGCTCTTCCGGGCAGCCTCAAGTCTGGTGACAGCTTCCACCTTCGTCTGCTTTTCCGAACTGAGATCAGATCTCAGGCCGACAAGTTCGCTCTCCTTCTTTTCGGCAGTCTGCCTCAACTCGCCGACCTGCGCTTCGGCATATTTAAGCCTGCCTTCGACATCGGCAAGCCGCATCGTATGTTCCATCCGGAGATCGGCAACCTGTTTCGCGCATTCCTTCTGCCGGCGTGAACCGGCAACGAACCATGCGGCGATGCTTCCGATAATCAGACCGAGAAAGAGAGAAGCGATTATCGATGTCGTCATCATTTATCTCCTTCTTTTTTATTGAGTATACTCCTGGCCAGTGATACATTATACTCCTTTTCAGCGGGGTTGTTGATCAGCGCTATTAGGTCTTCCCCGGACACCTTGCCTATCTTTCGAAGTGCTTTCAAGGCATAGTGGCGAACCTGGGGTTTCCCGTCGGACAGCAATCTCTCCAATGCTTCAACGGCCACGTAAATAGGCGGCTTGAACTTCGCCAGTTTTCCCAGAGCAGAGGCAGCCAGCCTTCTCTCATTTCCGTTCTTGCTGGCAGTGAATTCGATCAGTTCTGATATGGCGGACGGGTTTTTCGAATCGCCGAGTGAGACGATATGCTGAATTGTGTCATTTCCTTCATGCTCGGAGACTCTTTTTACCTTGGGAGGGAG
>JBFLXP010000083.1:0-10193 GCA_040757315.1 Nitrospirota bacterium | reverse complement strand
CAGTGGCGCTCTCTGTAATATATTCTCCAGCGTGGATCTACGTCATAATAAAAAACCGGCACCCTGCTGTAGTAAACCCAACTCCGGTCATAATAATGTGAGCGATACCAGCGGCCGTCCCAAAAGCGCCACCACCAGCCGCCCCAGAAAAACAGATCTATCTCGACATCAGGAACAACGTACACATCGGGCGTATCAGGCAACACTATTACTTCCGGAGGCGCCGCAAATACCACGGGAGGTGGCAGACCGATTCCGATGCTTATATCCACCCCGGCCCTTGCCGGAACAGGAACTATAGCTGCCAAGACCAAAAGGATTGTACTTAGGAATAGCTTTTTCATTTTGTTGCCTCCTTCTGAAAAACATTAACAATTATTGCAAAAAGTATCCGGTTTAAAGTCACCATATCTAAAAAAAATATCACAAATAACAAGGAGAATCAAGCCGGCAGTGGCTCTCTTTTTTCGCCACGCAGTCAAACATATCCCTATGACCGGCCAAAATTGAAGGCGCGACGGGCTTAACTAAAAAAATTAAAAATATAAAAAATAAATAAAATAAAAACATATATTGACATTTTTCTTCAATGGGCCTACCCTATGCTTTGAGTGGTCACGCAATTTTCCGGGGGGAGGAAGAGTGACTAAAAGAAGTCTACTTATATCGTCAGTCTTGGGTTTTGCCTTCATGCCTTCATATCAGATTCTCCTGCAGGAACCTTCAAGCTCCCGGATACCGGCCAGACGACATGCTATGATGCAGGTAAAGTGATCACATGCCCTGCGCCGGGACAGCCATCGGCTCAGGATGGAAGCACTACCACCAAGGGAAGGAGGTGATTTAGTGGGTGCCCTCTCACAATAAAATGGAAGGGGCATCTTGTTACCAGAATTGGGGGAAAAGGGGATAAAAAGTGAAATTCAAAAGAAAGCGATTGTTTATTATCTTGTTGTGCCTATCTATTTGTTTGTCTGGTTTAGTTTACACAGCGAGCGGCGCACCAGGTGATTCATGTACACTTAATAATGTCTGTGAAGGCTGCCACAATGGATATCTCTTAATCTGCGGCAGCGGAGGGGAATACTTAAGGCAGATTGATTCCTATTCAGACAAACACGAGCTAAATAGCGGTGATGATGCGGTGGTGTTGAATATTCATAAAGATACTCCACCCGATCTTTCCCCCCGCCTTGTTCTTGGCGGCGCTCTTTACTGTACGGATTGCCATGAAGATCATGACACCTCTACGCCGAATGCATTTCTGCTCAAAAATAACGTAAACAATATCCCGGTGGAAGTTCCAATTACTCAATTTGATTCCGGAGTTTGCAGCCTTCCCGGTACAGCAGGCAATAAAGAAATGGGCTGGTTTTGCAGAACTTGTCATAAGGATGACGCTAAGATAATGCGCAACGCACAGTACACTAATCAGTGGAAATACGCGCATCATCTTTTAGGGGGAGGCTCCGATTACCCGTACAAGAGAACTCGCTGTTACAAATGCCATTCTCGGGCTGCCACTGCAGCACCCATGAGCTGTGAATGTTGCCACTATCATGGTTCAATGACAACTGATTATGGAACAAGTTATCCCTGTTATGTTGGTCCGCATATTTGTCGTACGCTTTATGACAGGCGCACCTTTTAAGTTAATTAAGTTAACGGGAAGGAGGTGATTTAGATTGACGGGCTGTTCATAATAAGATGGCGAGGGCATCTTGTTAAAAAGCAAGGAACTTTCTTTCAGTGTCCCTCTGTTCCAGATGGAATTGGGGGAAAAGGGGATAAAAAATGAAACTTGAAAGAAATGGATTGTTTATTATTTTATTGTGCCTATCTTTTTGTTTGTCCGGTTTAGTTTACACAGCGAGCGGCGCACCAGGTGATTCATGCACACTTAATAATATCTGTGAAGGCTGCCACAATGGATATCTCTTACTTTGCGGCAGCGGAGGGGAATACTTAAGGCAGATTGATTCGAATTCAGATAAACACGAGCTAAATAGCGCTGATGTTGCGGTAGTGTTGAATATTCATCCGGACACTCCCCCTGAGCTTTCCCCTCGTCTTGTTCTTGGCGGCGCTCTTTACTGTACGGATTGTCATGAAGATCATGACACCTCTACGCCGAATGCATTTCTGCTTAAAAATAACGTAAACAATATCCCGGTGGAAGTTCCAATTACTCAATTTGATTCCGGAGTTTGCAGCCTTCCCGGTACAGCAGGCAATAAAGAAATGGGCTGGCTTTGCAGAACTTGTCATAAGGATGACGCCAGGATAACGCGTAACTCACAATACACAAATCAGTGGAAATATGCTCATCATCTCTCAGGCGGAGGCTCTGATTATCCTTACAACAGAACTCGCTGTTACAACTGTCATTCTTATTACGCCACTGCAGAACCCATGAGCTGTGAATGTTGCCACTATCATGGTTCAATGACAACTGATTATGGAACAAGTTATCCCTGTTATCTTAGTCCATATATTTGTCGTACGCCTTTTGACAGGCGCACATTCTAAGTGCCGCTCATAATAAAATGGTGAGCGCGTCTTGTTACCAGGCGAGGAACTTTCTTTTAAATCCCTCTGTTCCAGATGGAATTGGGGGAAAAGGGGGGATCAAAAAATGAAATTCAAAGGAAATAGATTGTTTATCATCATATTGTCCCTATTTGTTTGTTTGTCCGGTTTAGTTTACACAGCAACCGACTCAGCAGGTAATTTATGTGCACCTAATGTCTGTACCGACTGCCACAGGTTCTCACTTTGCGGCAGCCAGGAGTTGGTATACTTAAGGCAGATTGATTGGGATACGGAAAAACACGGGCTAAATAGCGGTGATGTTGCAGTAGTGTTGTATATCCATGCTAACACTCCTCCTGAACTTTCTCCCCGTCTTGTTCTTGGCGGCGCTCTTTACTGCACGGATTGCCATGAATATCATGACGCCTCCACACCGAATGCATATCTGCTCAAAAATAACGTAAACAATATTGCGGTGGAAGTTCCGATTCCCCGATTTGACTATGACCTTTGCAGCTTTTCCAGTGTAACAGGTAATAAAGCAATGGGCTGGTTTTGCAGAACTTGTCATAAGGACGATGCTCACAACCCAATGACACCAACCGCTTTTAATATGTGGCAACAGGCCCATCATTATTTGCGGGGAGGCGCTGATTACCCATATAATAGAACTCGCTGTTACAACTGCCATACGACCAGCGCCGGGGGAACACCTATTAACTGTGAATGTTGCCACTTTCATGGTTCAATGACAACTGATTATGGAACAAGTTATCCCTGTTATCTTGATTCATATATTTGTCGTACACCCTATGACAGGCGAACCTTTTAAGTCATTAAGCTAATAGGAAAGGCGGTGAAACCGTAAAATGTAATCCGGATATATGTGTATTACAAAATTTGAGAGACTAATAAAGCAACGCAAAGGGGTCAGCTTGTTGAACAGTGATAGAATATTTGTTTTGTCTTTCTCGAACTGTCTGCATTGATTTTTTGTTTGCTTCTATACTCCTCATCACCCATCGATACTGATGCGCTATCGCAGAAGCCGCTCTTCCCCCAATCTTTTCCGCAATCTCCGGGTTAAGAGCATGGCTCTCTCTTTCGCCACGCAGTCAAACATATCCTGCTTTGAGAATATATAATATAGCAGGTGAAAGCAAAGAGAGCTGCATAAGTTTGAACACATACCCGCGCTCAATAAAGGGAATGACATGTTGAAACAAACCGACTGGGTCGTCACGGCCGTTTTGGCACTGCTCTTTTGGGGCGGATGGGGGTTTTTTCAGAAACTTGCCACAAACTCGATGCCGCCGAAATCCGTGTACCTTTTCACCTTAAGCGGAGCTTTTATTACTGCCTTCCTGATTCTTGTTTCCCTCAGTTTCAGCGTTGAAACAAATCCGAGAGGTATGATCCTCTCCATCATCGCGGGACTTCTGGGTTCATTCGGAGGACTTTGCTTCGTCCATTCGGTGAGCAAGGGAAAAGCATCCGTTGTCATCACCATGACAGCTCTCTACCCTTTAGTCACTATTGTTCTTTCCTTTCTGTTCCTGAGAGAAGCGATCACCGTCAAGCAGGGCATCGGCATTGTCCTTGCCCTTCTCGCCATGCTCCTTCTCACCACGTAGCAGACTCTTCTTCATCATGCTTTTTCGAATGATTCAGGCTGGCTTAATAACATCCCCTCTTGCGGCAATTAGATTTCTTGCGAATCCTTTCACTTGGTGGTATCCTTTGCGTATGTCTAATACTAAAAATATTCTTGTTGCTTCTGTCCTTGCCGCTCTTCTCTGCATAGTCATACTGACGGCCTGCAAGGAAGGCCGGAAGTCGGCAAGAGGAAAGAACGGGACCGCAGTCGAAAACAGGACAGAGGCGGATGCCCAGACAAAGGCCAATACTCGGACTTTCGTCTCTTTCAAATATACTGATCCAATGACCGGTATGGAGGCGTTCCGCCTTCTCATCCCAAAGGGGTGGCAAGTAGAAGGAAGAATTGCCTGGTCCGCGAATCCCGCACTCCCGGCCCAGGCCCGCTTCCGGTTTTACAGCCCCGCCGGTACTGAGGAGTTCAACCTGTTCCCCGCGCAGTCTTATTTCTGGACGAATAACCAAATGGCTCTGAGCACCAATCCGCCCGGCTCATTGCGCTTTGGCACCCTGGTCATGAGCCCCGTAGACCTGCATACCGCTTTGACGAAAGTTGTCATCCCTCAGGCAAGGGCCGGCGTCAGCAGCCTGAAGATAGTCGAGGAAAAAGAAGTCCCTGAACTTGCAAAACTGGCCAGAGGACAGCAGGTGCAAGGGGTTCGCAGTTATGCCGACGGTGGTAAGATGAGAATTCAGTACCTGGAAGAAGGCAGGACGATGGAGGAAGAAATATATGCTGTTGTCAGTCAGTTCATCACCGATCTGCCGGGGTCTGCCTTCACTCCTCCGTATTTCATAAACTACTGGTACATTGATTATGTGTTTTCGTTCAAAGCTGAGAAAAACAGCCTCGATTCGCAGGCAAGAGTTTTCCAGACAATGGTCTATTCCCTGAAGGTCAACCCCCGATGGTTTGCAAAAGTGGCTAATGTAAGAGAGATGATGGCACAGAATATCATCAGGGGCATCAAGGCGATCGGTCGTATCGGCGACATGGTAGCCCGGGCCGGAAGCGACATGAGAGAAGATCAACTGCGGGATTGGGAACGGCGGCAGCAGGCAAATGACAGGATCGTCCAGAATTTTACCGACAATATCAGAGGCGTGGAGCGATTTCACGATCCTTTTGCGGACAAGGAAGTCGAACTGCCTTCCGGCTATGGCCGGGCCTTTGCGAACAACCTCGGCGAGTATATCGTCACCGACAGTCCGAGCTACAATCCGAACATCGGCTCGAATCTGCACTGGGAAGAACTGACCCCGGCGAAGTAGTTGTCTGCTTCAGAAATTGAGCCATATCACTATGTCAGATTATTTTGGACAATAATGAATCTTCTATTACGTTAAATCCTTCAAATGATCCCTGAAAAAATAGTGGACTAATGAAAGAACGACAATGCTGGAGACGAGAGCCATTGCAGTTTTTACATCGAATCCGCTGATCGCAAATCCCAGCGCGGTAGCCGCTGCCGGCGGATGTTCAATGTCTATAACGACCATGATGAATATTGCTAATCCGACGGCAAGGGAATATGAAAGCGCCGCATAAAAAACGGTGGAATGCGGTATCAGAGAGCACAGGGAACCTACGATGAGGCCTGTGGCATGCCCGCCTAAGACATTCCTCGGTCCGGCGGTAATCATCTTGGGCATTGCGAAAATGATAAAAGCGGTTGCCCCGATTGATGCTATTATCACCGCGTTCTCCAGGCTGAGGACTAACATTACTACAAAAACTACAATTGTTGCCAGTAGACACTGGAATACATAGTGTTTCCAGTCCCGCCTCAAATCTCTAAGCATTCCCGTTACCGATTTTGGATACTGTCATTGTATTGAAATTTATCTAATTTTACACAATTCAGCATCCTTGTCCAAATTAATCTAAGATAGCAATATCAGCCTGTCCAATAACTTTCATTCCGTCATTGTCCGGCTTGACCCCCTGTCAAGTACGGTCAGGCTCCCAATCCACCCTTCGACAAGCTCAGGGTGACAATTGTCATGGTGAGCTTGTCGAACCATGGATTCCCCGACTTGGAGGCTGTGTCGCAATTGTCATCCCGAACTTGTTTCGGGATCTCATGCGTCCGTAACTATGCAGAACTACGAGATTCTGAATCAAGTTCAGAATGACGATCTGCCGAATGCAATGGTTGCGACACAGCCTCTTGATCGGGGTATGACAAACTGTTTGAATAGCTGTTTTTTGACAGCTCACACGTTATACTTAAAAAGAAAAACATCTGTAGATAGTTTCATGTATGCATGATGAAAGGATTCATGTTCGCGTCTATTCCGGTTATAAAGCCGGCGAAAGACCAACAGACTTTGAACTGAATGGTGAAGAAGTCGTCGTTATCGAAATTCTGGATATGTGGCTGGAAGAAAACTTTGCAGACAGACAGCGGAAAAGGTTCTTTGTTGTCAAAGGCAATGACGGAAATACTCACAAAATATATCTGGACGAAAAGACCGGTGAGTGGTTCCTGAGAAAACGAGCATGAAGACGTGAACGCAGATAACGGCTGGCATGGCCTTATCGAAACCTGCTCTCTTCGTCCGGTGCTCTGCCGTTCTCGATTCTTCTATCCTACTTTTTGAACTTCATCCCTCCGGGCATCTGCATTTTCTTGTATCCCTTGGGCAGATCGAAAAGGCTCCCGGCCTGCGGTCCCATCTTGATGTTCTTGAATTCCTGGGTCCATGACCCGTCGACAGCGGAAGTCTTCACCGGGAAGTTAATATCTGTCGCCAACCACTGATAAACCTGCTCTTTCTTGCTGCCCACCTTGTAAGTTACGAGATACTTCTTTGTCGGATGTCCGTCAATCTTCTCGTTCCCCACGTGTTTCCTTTCTATCTCACCTTCGAACTTCTCATCGACCCTGGGCTTGTTCTCCAGCGAGAAGGGAAGCTCCATGTACATCTTCTCGGCGGGCATAATGTTCCACATGACTTTCTTGTCCATCCTTACAATATTAATCATCTGAGCCGGCTTCGTCATCTCCGTTCTGAACTTGTCTTTCGAATAGAAAATCTTGGATGTTATTTTTCCGGCCTTCGAGGTGTTAATGCTGTCCGCGGAAAAATCCAGTGCAAGGGCGGTTCCGGCCGAAAGGAAGAGAACAAGAAGCGAAATCAGAAATCTTTTTATCTTCATAGACCTCCTAAATAAACACGTTCGCCTTAGGTCCTGATACTTTATGTTGCGAGCCCCAGAGAAGTCAATAATGCCGGAGAAGCTGTCTCATGTCCTACGGATTCATATCATTTCCCTAATAGGCATATTAGGAATAATAATTTGCCTTGAAGAGGCGTCTTTGCTAACATTATCTTGTTTTTTCTTGCAGTTAAATGTTGATGTCCTATCCGGAGAGGGGGTAAGTATGAAAAGGGGGTGTTTCCTGTTCGCTTCAGTTGTGTTTCTTTCTTTTCTGTTGTCGATCTTCTCGCCGGTATTCGCAAATCCTCCGTCAGATAAGGAATTTGCGCCCGGAACCGATTTGAGGCAGTATAAAAAAATGCATAAGCGGATCGACCAGCCGAACATTAAGGACTATCAGAAGGTTCGCGAGAGGCAGCGGCTTCTGGAACGCCTCATCAAGATGCGGAAGGAGGCCGGGCCGATTGATTCAACTCTCGTCTCATCCCTTCGGACAATGGCTGTCTCGGGGACGGATCGGGTTCTTGTCATCCTCGTCGAATTCGGCGGAACCGACATATTCACATGGACACCCGGAGTTTCGACATGGGATCCGTACGGTCAGGCTGATACCGGCGAGTATACCGGGGTTATCGGAGGACCTGACGCGTGCAACAACATCATAACGAAATACGGCATCTCGGGACCGACCGACTTCACATATTCCGGTCCGCTCCATAATCAGATAGAAAGACCTCTGTCAGCAAGTGATCGCTCGGGAGACATGATCTGGACACCTGATTTCAGTCCGGCTTTTTACAATAATATGATATTCGGCAGCGGAATCATTTTCGACTACCTGCGGCAAGATAGTTCGGTGGTCTACGAAGATTTTACCGGCAAATCCGTTAATGACTATTACGATGACCTGTCAGCCGGTATGTATTCCATCATGGGAGATGTAGTGGGCTGGGTGCAGGTTCCGCACTCGACGTGGTGGTATGGAGCGGATCCATGTCCCGGAGGACAGTCCGGGGCTTCCGTCGCTCACAATGGCGGAATTCCCGGAGCCGGCAATGCGAGGACTTTGGTAATCGATGC
The DNA here is from genome assembly GCA_040757315.1 of Nitrospirota bacterium. Lineage (GTDB taxonomy): Bacteria > Nitrospirota > Thermodesulfovibrionia > Thermodesulfovibrionales > SM23-35 > JAKLQR01. Next base: position 1,759 of record JBFLXP010000083.1, on the reverse strand, counting down.
CGTTGAAGCCGTCAAGTCCGCGTATCCGGCTTTTAACTGGGCCCAGTACGACCAGGATGGCGATGGAGTGATAGACCGGTTGTGGATCATCCACGCAAGTCTTGGCGAGGAAGACAGCGCCACATTACTGAACCGGACCAGTTACGGAGAAAGCAGCCTTTGGTCACATTCCTCAAGCGTAACTCCAAATTATGAGATAGTACCGGGCATCAGCATAGGCCCCTATATCATGATGCCTGAAAACTGCGGAATCGGAGTTCTTGCCCATGAATACGGCCACAATCTCGGTGCAGACGACCTCTATGCCTACGGCGCGGGAGAAACCTCGGCCGGATTCTGGACGCTCATGGCTGATGACTGGACGGGTTATCCTATCGCCTATCTGCCGCCGGCGGTTGATCCATGGCATCTGGACAACTGGGGGTGGCTTGATCCTTTCGTCATAACGGATCCGACACAGACCTACACCGTTACCCTTGGGCAGGCGAGCGAGTTCCCCGGAGGCACGGATGTCTACCGGGGTGTGAAGATTTCGCTGCCGGACGGCGCAATGGCTCTGCCTGTGCAGCCGATAGGCAGCTATCAATGGTGGGGCGGCAAGGAGAATATCGCAAATGCCATGATGACCCTGAACAATCCGATAGACATTCCTGGGGGCGCAACGGCGCTCTCATTTCAGTCCTCGTACGATATCGAGTCAGAATGGGATTTCCTCTGGGTCCAGGCGTCAACGGATGGCGGGACAACGTGGACAACATTGACAAACGCTAACACTATATGCACACATGATGCGGGATGGATTGGCGGTCTCTACGGCTTTCCCGACGACCTCTGCGCCGCCGGCATCGGGGGATTTACCGGAACAAGTGCGGCTTATCCTTCTTACAGCCCGGAGACGTTTGATCTGAGTTCCTTCGCCGGGCAGAGCATATTCCTCCGTTTCTGGTATATGACCGACTGGGGCACGCTCGCGGCAGGTCCTTACATAGACAACGTGGAGATAATTTCGGGAACCACTACGCTCTTCGCTGACAACGCAGAAAGCGGAGATTCCAACTGGTACTATCAATTGCCCTGGGAACGCAATGCCGGCAGCGTAATGTTCACTCATAACTACTACTTGCAGTGGAGAAACGTAAGTCCTGCAGGAGGTTATGACAGAGCGCTTGGGGATGCCCGCTGGCGATACGGACCTGCCAATACCGGGCTCCTGGTCTGGTACAACAATAATTATTACTCAGACAATGAGATATTCAATTATCTCTTTGATTATCCCGGGGTCGGACCTAAGGGGCGGATGCTTGTGCTGGATGCTCATCCGGAGCCATACCGCGATCCTTATTATGTGACAGAGGGCTACAATAATGAGGGAGGCAATGTGCCCCATCGCTCGCTGATGAGGGACGCTCCGTTCAGCCTGCTGGATTCAGTTGATTTCACAATGAGACCACCCTACGCCGTTAATGAAACCCTTTTTGACGGACTGCCCGCTGTCAGTCTGTTCAGCGATTATTTTGGGTATTATCCCGGCGCCGAATATGTCTCAAGAGGGCCGGGTTATGATCCGCCTTCAATAAAATGGATTACAAAGCAGTGGGATGCAGGTGTTGTAGTGCCGTCAAAAGAATTCTATGGCATTCATGCTCCCGGTTACACAGCAAATGAAGAATTTCGTTTTGCTTGTTCAAGAGCCGCAGGCGGACGCCTGGGCTGCTATTGGTTGGGAACTTCTACGGGGCTCGGCTATGACGGCGGCACG
>JBFLXP010000082.1:0-10194 GCA_040757315.1 Nitrospirota bacterium | reverse complement strand
CTGTTAAAGAACCTTTATCGCACACTGGAAGGGGATGACGTCCACGAATTCCTGAAGTCCGTGACGGAGCGTGTTCTGGGGCACGAACGTATTAAGGTCTACACTGGTGCAGAGGTGAAGAAGACCGATGGCTTTGTCGGTAACTTCGAGACGACTCTCACGAACGGAATTGTGATAAAACACGGGACCATTATACTTGCCACCGGCGGTGTCGAATATCAGCCGGTTGAATATCTCTATAATGAAAGCGACAATGTGATTACTCAGAGAAAGCTGGAAGAGAAACTTGCCTCCGGAGAAAATCCACGATCCGGCGAACTGTATGTAATGATCCAGTGCGTAGGCTCCCGTGAGGCGCCGAGCCAATACTGTTCGCGCATCTGCTGCAGTGACGCGATCAAGAACGCCATCACTCTCAAGACGAAAAATCCCGGAGCCCAGGTTTTTATACTGTACAGAGACATCCGCACTTATGGGCTGAAGGAGGATTATTACAGGAAAGCCCGGGATATGGGCGTTATCTTTGTGCGCTATGAGGTTGACAGAAAACCTCTGGTTGAGAGAATCGGGGACAGGCTCAGGATCAAGACATGGGATTACATGCTTAATAAAGAATTGATACTTGACGCCGACTGGCTGGTCCTGTCGCCCGGCCTCAGGCCCAGTCCGACAAATGAAAAAGTCGGTGGAATGTATAAGGTCACCAGGAATTTGGACGGATATTTCCTGGAGGCCCATGTGAAGCTCCGTCCGGTCGATTTTCCGGGCGAAGGCATCTTTGTTGCAGGTCTGGCGCATGCGCCGAAGAATCTCGACGAGACGATCAGTCAGGCTCTTGCAGCGGCAGGCCGTGCGGGTGTGGTGCTTTCCAAAGAGCGCCTGGCGGTCTCAGGGATTGTCGCCAGGCATAGAAAAGATTTGTGCATGTCGTGTCTGAGCTGCTTCAGAGTCTGTCCTTTTGATTCACCGTATATCGACGAGGAAGGCAGAGTTGCTCACAACGAGATCAAATGTCACGGCTGCGGAATCTGTGCCGGCATATGCCCGGCCAAGGCTTTTCAGGTGAACGGCTTCCGGGATGACCAGATCCTCGCAATGATTGACGCCGCCGTGGAATGCGAGCCACGGGCGAAATGATATTGCACAATATAAGAATAGAGAGACGTAGAGATGACAAAAGGAGCTGAAACGGCTGCGAAGGAAGAGGTTCTTTCGATAGAAAAACCTCGCGAAGTTCCCCCGGGCTGGGAACCGAATATCCTTGCCTTCGCCTGTCATTACTGCGCCTTCGCCGCGGCTGATCTGGCCGGGGTGATGAGGCTCTCTTATCCGGCGAATGTGAAGATCGTCAGACTTCCCTGCACGGGCAAGCTGGACTATATTCATATCCTGCATGCCTTCGAGCGGGGTGTGGACGGAGTTTTTGTCGCCGGCTGACTGCGGGGACAGTGTCATTACCTGGAAGGTAATGCCTATGCCGCAAGAAGAGTTAAATATGCAAAAGAATTGTTATCGGCAGTGGGCGTCGATCCCGGACGCCTGGAAATGTATAATCTCTCAGCAGCGATGGGCCCCAGATGGGCTGAGATTTGTACGGAATTCACGGAGCGAATTCGCACCCTCGGTCCTTCACCAATAGGGCATTCGCTATGCATGAAGAGCGGGGCTGAAAAGGAGTAAATAGAAATGATCGTCGGCAGACAGAAGCCCTTTGAAGAAATCTGGGCTATGATAAAGGATTTCAAAAAAGTACTTGTCTTCGGCTGTAACACCTGCGTTGCGATATGCCACGCCGGTGGAGGCAAAGAAGCGGAGATACTCGCTTCCATGCTCAGGATGAAGGCTTCTCAGGAAGGAGTGGAAACGGAGGTCAGGCATGCCGCAATCGAAAGACATTGCGAGCCTGAATTTTTCGATCCTGTGATGGATGATGTGAAGACATCCGATGTTGTGCTATCTTTGGCTTGTGGCGTCGGAGTCAATTTTTTGTCTGAAAGGATCGGAAATATTCCGGTGTTCCCCGGAATTAATACGGAGTTTTTCGGAGCCGTCCCGAAGGCCGGTATATTTGCGGAACTCTGCGCAGGATGCGGAGGCTGTATACTCCATCTGACCGGAGGAATATGTCCCATAGCCCGCTGCTCGAAATCCCTGATGAACGGACCGTGCGGCGGTACGAGCAACGGGAAGTGCGAGATAAGTCGGGACCTGGATTGCGGATGGTACCTGATTATCGAAAGGATGAAGAACCTCGGCACTCTGGAGAAGCTGTTCGAAATTCAGCCTCCCAAGAACTGGTCCACGGGCTTCTACGGGGGACCTCGCAAGCTGGTATTGGAACACATAAAAGACCTTGAGGCAGAGGAAGATAAAAAGGAATCGAAAGAGGGAGCAGGGAAGAACAGATGAAAAGCGGAAGCAATCTGGAAAAAGTATTGGATGGGGGCCATTTCGCGGTTACTGCCGAGGTAGGTCCTCCGAAGGGCACATCTACAGCGGTTATCCGGAAAAAGGGCGATCTCCTCAAATCCTGTTGTGATGCGTTGAATGTGACGGACAACCAGACAGCCATCGTGCGCATGTCAAGTCTGGGCGGCTGTGTAATCCTCAGAGAGATGGGGATTGACCCCGTAATGCAGATGGTAGTCAGAGACCGAAACCGGATCGCCATCCAGAGCGACATCCTGGGCGCCGTTGCCCTGGGAATCCGGAACGTACTCTGCCTCTCCGGCGACCACCAGAAATTCGGCAACCATCCGACGGCGAAATGTGTCTATGATATAGATTCCATACAACTCGTTCAGACACTGAAGACTATGAGGGACGATAAGAAATTTATCTGCGGCGAAGATATATCGGGAGAAGTTCCCTTATATGTCGGAGCGGTTGAAAATCCTTTCGCGGATCCCTTTGAGTACAGAGTGGCCAGACTTGGGAAAAAGGCAAAAGCCGGCGCAGACTTTATCCAAACCCAGGCTGTTTACGATGTGTCGAAATTTTCGGCCTGGATGAAGATGGTCAGGGATAAGGGACTGGACAAACAGGTTCATATTCTCGCCGGCGTGATACCAATAAAGTCTGTGGGCATGGCTCGCTATATGAGGGATAATGTTTCAGGAGTGAGCGTCCCGAACGAGATAGTGGCCCGTTTGGAAGATTCCAAGAATGTCAAGGAAGAAGGCGTAAAGATTACACTGGAGATTATTGATCAATTGAAAGAAATAGACGGCATCCATGGCATCCATATCATGGCCGTGGCCTGGGAAGATATAGTCCCTGTTATCGCAGAAAGGGCCGGTTTGCTGCCGAGACCCATACTATAAACAGCGAGCTTGTGGTTATGAATTTCGGAGGGTATGATGAGCGCGAAAATCCTGGTTGTTGATGATGATCCGGATATTTTGGAGGCTCTGAGCCTTATTCTCGGGGCCAATGGCTACGAGGTCGTGACCGCTCACGACGGAATGGAAGGCCTGAACAAGCTGAAAGAAGAAAGACCGGACCTGATGGTTCTGGATCTTCTTATGCCGAAACTGGACGGTTTTGGAGTTTGTAGAGAGTTGAAGGACCCTCGCTGGGCCAAGTACGGCCACATACCGATCATTATTTTGAGCAGTGTAAGGGAGGACGCCAGCCGGCGCCGCTATGAATTGGAAACCGGGGTGCAGCTCGATGTTGACGATTACGTGGAAAAACCCATTGAGCATACTGTCTTGTTGGAACGTATCGGGAAGATGCTCAAGAAAGTAGGTAAGGCCTAAGGAGAGAGAGATGGAGAAAAAGAAAATCTTGCTGGTAGACGATGACGCGGATTTTACGGAGGCCACCAAGCTCCTTCTGGAAAGCAGATCTTATGATGTGAGTTTCGCCAATGACGGCAAAGAGGGGCTGAAAAAGGTTCAAGCAGACCCGCCGGATTTAATCATACTGGATGTCATGATGCCTGAAATGGACGGATATCAAGTTTGTGCCCAACTCAAATCCGACCCCAAATATAAACAGATCCCCGTTCTGCTGCTGACCGCGGTCGGCGAGGCTATACCTGCAACAAGTTACACAAAGGACATGGGTATGAGAGTGGAGGCGGACGACTATATCCCGAAGCCTGTTGAGCCGGTGGAGATTTTGGCAAGAGTCGAAAAATTGCTGAGAGTTTGAACGGCAAAAAAAACTGAAAATGCATTCATCGGAAAGTATTTCGGATGTGACATTTTCGGTGAAATTTTCTTAGAGCTTCATATCGTGTCGTAAGGAAGAGATATATGCCTCTCAGATCGATGGAAGAGTCGTTAAGGGCTGTAATCGACAGCCTCTCAGACGGCATACTGGTTACCGACAAAGAAGGGAAGATCATCCTCTATAACCAGAAGGCCGAAGCATTGCTCGGCATGCAAGGGAAGGTCGCCCTAAAGCAACCGGTCTGGAATCACATCGGAAACGATGTTCTCGGCGGACTCATAACCAAAATCTTATCTCTCGATCTGCCTTATCACACTGAAGAAGTTTGCCTTATAGACTTAAGCGATACAAGGCTCAGGGTCCATGTCAACCCGGTCAGAGACGAGCATGCCGCACTTATCGGATCGGTGACATTGCTCCACGACGTAACGCGGCTGCACGCCATAGACAAGATCAAGTCTAATTTTTTATCCATGGTCTCTCATCAATTAAAATCTCCACTGAGCTCCACATTGCTTCAGACCTCTATCCTTCTTGACGGCATAGTGGGTGACTTCAATGAGAAGCAACGTGATCTGCTTCAAAAGGTCAGAACAAAAATAAAGGGCATGGTCGATCTGGTGCATGATATCCTTGACGTCTGCTTCATTGAGGAGGGGGGATATCAAAAGCAGATAGAGCACTTGAATCTCATCGAGATCCTCCAGAGGACTGTCGAAGTGATGCAGCCCCAGATCCATGACAAGAATATCGCCCTTCATGTGAAAATACAAGACCATCTCCCTTTGATAATCGGCAACAAAAGCAGCGTGGAGGCCATGTTCATCAACCTGATCAGTAACGCCATCAAGTATACGCCCGCGGGAGGGCAGGTCAGGGTCGAGATGTGTGAGAATGCACAGAACATTCAGATTGAAGTTTCCGATACGGGAATAGGCGTCGAACGCGAGGATATCCCCCGGATTTTCGATAAATTTTATCGGGTGAGATCCGAGATAACCAAGAATATCAGCGGGACGGGACTCGGCCTTTCTATTGTTAAGAGCGTTGTGGATGCCCACCATGGCGCTATCAACGTAGAAAGCAAAGTGGGAGAGGGCACCATGTTTACCATCCTGCTCCCCGTTGAATAGGGCTTCGAGGTGGACAAAATGACCGAGAAAGTTATCCCTCCCTGTCAGGCGGCATGTCCGATCGGCACGGACGTGCGCGGTTATGTCTCCGCGATAGCGAGAGGCGATGCGGAAGAGGCGATCCGGATAATCCGTCAGGTGAACCCCCTGCCTTCCGTCTGCGGAAGGATTTGCACGCGGTTGTGTGAGAAGGCCTGCCGGCGGGCGCAGGTTGACAAGCCTTTGTCTATAAGGGCGCTGAAGCGGTTCGCCGCCGATCAGACAAGAGGCCTGAAACCTATGGAAGTCCCCCGGAATTCGTACAATGAAAAAATCGCCATAGTGGGAGGAGGACCGGCGGGTCTTACGGCAGCCCACGACCTTGCGCTGCTCGGCTATAAAGTGACGATTTTCGAGGCGCAGAAGGTGCTCGGAGGATTGCTGAGTGAGGGCATCCCCGAATACAGACTTTCCAAAAAGCTGGTTAGGGAAGAAATTGACAATATCTTATCGCTTGGCATAGAGGCGAAAACCGGCTTGTCACTTGGAAAAGACTTCAGCCTGAAAGGGCTTCTCGCGGACTATGAAGCGGTTTTCCTGGCCGTCGGCAGTCAGAAAAGTCTGTTCCCGAAGTGCAAGGGCTGCGATCTGGCCGGGGTCGTCTCGGGCATCGAGTTTCTCAAACAGGTCGGCAGAGGAGTGATGCCGTCCCCCGGAAAGAGCGTCATAGTTGTCGGAGGCGGACATTCCGCGATTGATGCGGCCAGGACCTCTCTTCGTCTCGGTTCTACGGACGTGACCATTGTTTACCGGAGAACCCTGGACGAAATGCCGGCCGGACGGGAAGAAGTCGAAGAAGCTGAGAGCGAAGGGATAAAGCTGGTGTATCTGGCTTCTCCTGTAGAGTTTATCGGTCCTGGAAGGGTTGAGAGCGCAAAATTTGTGAAAATGGAACTGGGAGAGCCTGACGCATCGGGCAGGCGGCGACCTCTGCCCGTGGAAGGCAGCGAGTTTGAACTGAAGGCCGACACGGTGATCCTGGCCATCGGTTATGCTCCCGATGTCGAAGCGTTTGAACATGACGGCCTGAATGTGGGCAGAAAAGGCACCGTAATCGTTCAGGACGATACGGGGGCCACCAATATGAAGGGTGTGTTTGCAGCCGGAGATGTCGTGACCGGTCCTCTGAGCGTTATTGAGGCGATGGCGTCGGGAAGAAGGAGCGCTGAAGCTATTCACCGGTATCTCCGCAATCAGACAGAGGAAGAGTTTGAAAATGTTGTTGCACTGCGAGCACTTGATTACGACGTGGTCAAACTGATCAGTAAATCCGAGAGACAGAAGATGCCGGTTTCGCCGGTTGAAGAGAGGGTCAGCAGCTTTACAGAGGTAGACCTGGGCTACACTCAGGAGCAGGCTCGAAGTGAAGCTCTGCGCTGCCTCAACTGCGGGGCAGGAGCGTCTGTTCTGGAAAATTGCGCTGCCTGCCTTAACTGCGTCCGCGTCTGTCCTTACGGGATACCGATTCCCGGAAAAGAGATAGCCGAGATCGATATCAGCCAGTGCCAGGCGTGCGGAATCTGTGCTGCCGAGTGTCCTGCATCGGCCATACAGTTGAGTTTTGAACCAAAGGAAGATATTCGCGCCGAACTTGAACGTATAATAGAGTCCGCGAGACAGGAGACACCGGAGCTTCTGATCATCGGATTCTATTGCAGCTATAAATCGCCTGTCGGACCGCCTTTCGACGCGGACACTGTCTACTGGGTCGGAAGGTGCTGCACGGGACGCATCAATGAGTTCCATCTCGTGTATCCTTTTGAGTTGGGTGCGGATGGAGTTATTGTGGGAACGTGTGCCGAGGGCGAATGTCGTTTCAGGGATGGGAGCCGGCAGACCGCGAAATATATCAAAAGGGCAAAGAAGATACTCCAGGAGACAGGTATCGGTCCGGCCCGGCTGGATCTGATTCTTGAAGAAGAGGATTTCTCTCGATTCAGAGAGGGGCTCGAAAGTTTGGGTGTAAATCCTATACGAACAGGTAAGAAGGTGGGGATATGATTGTTGCAGAGCTTAAACCATTTGAAGAGATCAAGGAGATGCTCAAGGATTACAAAAAGGCCTTAATCCTTGGTTGCGGTTCCTGTGTTACTGTCTGCATGAGCGGCGGTGAGAGACAGGTTGAACTGCTGGCTTCTGCTCTCAGAATGGCAAGGAAGTTGGAAGGAGAGGAGATCACGATAGGGGAAAAGACGATATTGCGGCAGTGCGATCCGGAATTCATCGATCAGATAAAAGGGGAGGTTTCCCGGTACGACGCAATTTTGTCTATGGCCTGTGGCGCCGGCGTGCAGGGTCTTGCCGAGATGTTCGGAAATCTGCCTGTCCTGCCGGCGATGAACACCACTTTCATAGGAGTTTCGGATGGTCAGGGCAGGTGGGTTGAGGTTTGCGCTGCCTGTGGAAACTGCATACTTTCCGAGACAGGCGGAATATGTCCCGTAGCACGATGTGCGAAGGGCCTCATAAGCGGACCTTGCGGAGGATCGCAGTCAGGCTTCTGCGAGGTTTCAAGAGAAAACCCCTGCGTCTGGCAGCAGATTTACATTCGCCTCGCAGGACTCAACAAACTTCATCTTTTGAAAGGGTTGTCTGAGAAAAGGAAAAAGCCGGTTCGTCCCCGAAAACTGGTAGTAGAGGAGCCGAAAAAGAAGGGGGAGCCGAAAAAAGGAGAGAAATAAATGGGATTCAGACAGGCTTTAGATTCCGGCAAGTTTGTTGTTACGGCAGAGGTAGGGCCGATCAAGGGAACGGAGACAGAGGGGTTGCTGGAAGATGCGGATCTCATCAAAGGAAAGGTGGATGCCGTAAATGTCACCGATCTGCAAAGTTCTGTCATGCGCCTGGGTTCTCTTGCGGTTTGCCATCTCCTGGTGGATCGCGGGATCGATCCCGTTTTTCAGGTTACCTGCAGGGACAGAAACAGACTGGCGCTGCAATCCGATCTGCTCAGTGCCTGGGTTTTGGGCATCAGGAATGTATTGGCCCTGACAGGCGATCACCCGACTCTGGGAGATCATCCCGACGCCATGCCTGTTTTTGATCTGGATTCTGTAAGCCTGCTGAAGGTGATAAGCAGGCTGAACGAAGGCTTTGATATGGCCGGAAACCAGCTAAAGGGTTCACCGAACTTGTTCCCGGGGGCGGTAGTGAACCCCGGAGCCGACAATGAGGCTGCTCTGGAGCTGCAGATCATAAAGATGGAAAAGAAGATCGAGGCGGGCGCAAAGTTCTTCCAAACCCAGGGGATTTTTGATCTTGATCTCTTCGAAAAATTCATGAAACGTGTTGAGCGCTTCAAGACGCCGGTTTTGGGCGGGATCATCCTGCTGAAGTCAGCCGGTATGGCCAAGTTCATGAACAAGAACGTAGCCGGGGTGTTTGTTCCCGATCCACTTATTAAGGAGATGGAAGAGACAAAGGACAAAGTCAAAACCAGCGTCAAGATAGCAGCGGAGCTCGCCAGGGGCATGAAGGATCTCTGTCAGGGAGTCCATATCATGGCTATCGGCTGGGAGAAAAAGGTCCCCATGGTACTGGAGGAGGCCGGGTTATAGATCGGATCGCCCTTCGAAGGCAGACAGACGGTTGTCTCGGAAACGGCCGCTCAATAAGACGGCCATAAGAAAAGCTGCTTCTAATGTCATTCCCGCTTGTCGGGAATCTTTCTGAAAAAACCGGAAGGATTGCGGACAAGCCGCAATGACAAACATAGTGGACAGCGTCGTCGTACTGAAGAGTAATAGCCATGCATAAAGTCGCCATCATCGGCGCAGGGGTCGTGGGTACCGCGCTTGGATACTTGCTGGGGAGACGCGGATATCAAATTGTCAGAATAGCAAGCAGAACACTGCGCTCCGCTAAGAAAGCAAAAGAATTTATTGGTGAAGGAACAGCATCTACTGACCTTTCCGGTACGGCAAGAAAAGCGGATGTCGTCTTCATCACCACATCCGATGGAGCCATCCAGGAAACTTGTAAGAAGATAGCTTCCGAAGACGGATTTCGCAAGGGTTCGATAGTTTTTCACACATGTGGCGCCCTCTCATCGCGTATTCTTCATCCGGCAAAAAAAAAGGGCGCTGCCGGCGTTGCTTCTCTCCATCCGCTTCAGAGTTTCGCAAGTGTGCAACAGGCTGTGAAGAACCTCCCGCATTCATATTTTTCTATTGAAGGAGACGAGCCTGCCGTCCAGGTCGGCAGAGAAATAATCAGGGCGCTTAAGGGAAGAGAACTTCGTCTCGATTCCGAGAAGAAAGTTTTATACCATGCAGGAGCGGTTGCGGCATCGAATTATCTGGTTGCGACTGTTGGTCTCGCCCTTGAATTATTCGACAAGGCCGGCATAAGCAGACAGGACTCCCTTCCCGCTCTTATGCCGCTGATCAAGGGCACGATAAGAAACATTGAAATACTCGGCATCCCCCGCGCGCTAACAGGACCGATTTCCAGAGGGGACATCGGCGTCGTTAGAGATCATCTCCGGGCTCTCGAAAAAGAAGAACCCGGACTGTTCAGACTCTATCGGGAACTCGCCAGATACACGGTCGGAGTGGGCATCGGGAAAGGTACGTTGAAGCCGTCCGCAGCAAAAAAGATTATTTCCTTACTGGATAGATAAATCATTACCCGAATTCAGCAATAGGCTCGCAACCCCCTTTGATCTGTCACCCTGAACTTGTCGAAGGATGGATTCTCGCCTCGGCAGAACTGCAGAGACAAGCACTTTATCCTTATTGACCCACTGTTGTGTCATCGCGAGCGAAGCGTGGCGATCTCGTCTTGTGGCCAAAGGAGAGATTGCCACGTCCCGAGAGCATTCGGGACTCGCAATGACGACCGA
>JBFLXP010000081.1:0-10218 GCA_040757315.1 Nitrospirota bacterium | reverse complement strand
CACATTGTCAGACGGGTTTTCGCCTGCGGGTTCTTCCTCCACGGCTAACATTCCCTTTCTTGCTTTCTTTTCGCTCAGACGACCAAAGATATAAAACAACAACGGCACATAGAGCATAGCCAATGTGGTCGCCCCCAACATTCCGCCGATTATGCCCGTGCCTATGGAATGGCGGGCGTTGGCTCCCGCGCCCATCGCGACTGCGAGCGGCAGTGCGCCAAAGGCGAATGCGAGTGAGGTCATGATGATCGGCCTCAGCCTCTGCTCTCCGGCCTCGATCGTGGCTTCCATTAAAGACCTGCCCTGCCCACGCAGTTCGACCGCAAAGGAGACCATCAGTATCGCGTTCTTTGCACCCAGCCCTATAAGCACAAGAAGCCCTATCTGGAAATAGACGTCATTTTCGAGACCCCTCAACCAGTTTGCCGTCAGGGCTCCGAGAACCCCGAACGGCACCGCCATCATCACGGAACCAGGCAGCGTCCAGGACTCGTACTGGGCTGCAAGGACGAGAAAGACTATGATTAGGCCAAATGCAAATGCGATTGCAGATGTGCCGCCGGATTTCTTTTCCTCGAAGGCCAGGCCCGACCATGCGAAGGTGTAACCTTGTGGCAGAGCCTCACGAGCAACCTCTTCCATCGCGGTTATCGCCTGGCCGGAACTGAAGCCGGGTGCAGGATTACCGTTCACCTTCGCAGCAGGGAAGCCATTGAAATGCGGCAGAAAGTCCGGACCGGTCACCCACCTGGTCGTGACGAGGGCTGAGAGTGGAACCATCTCGCCTTGATTCGATCGCGTGTACAAGCGCGTCAGGTCCCCCGGATCCTGACGATATTTGGGATCAGACTGGAGAATGACCCACCAGACCCTGCTGAACTCGTTATACTGGCTGACCGTCAGTGATCCGAACTGAGACTGAATGGCGCTGTAGACATCCTTCACGGGCACGCCAAGGAGATTGGCCTTATCGCGATCAACATCGGCGCTCAGTTGCTGCGTAGTGGCGCGGAACGTGGTGCTCAAACCTGTGAGTTCAGGGCGCTGTCGGGCTTTGCTGAGGAATTTCTGGGTAAGTTCGTCCAGCTTCGCGGGCTCGCCGCCTCCCGTATCCTGAATCCAGAATTCGAAACCGCCCGTAGTCCCTATCCCTGGAATCGCAGGAGGCGCCACGGGAATCGCAAGTCCTTCCCGGATTTCCCGCGCTTCCCCGTATAGGTTTGTAAGCACAGCGCGCGCGTTCTCGGCGCGCGCTTTCTTTGCGGACGAATACCGTTCGTCGAAAGGTTTCAGCGTAACAAAGAATGTCCCGGCATTGGTCTTGAATCCGCCATCAAGCAGGCTGTAGCCGGTTATCTGGGTGCGATCTTCTACACCTGGAATTTTTGCGAAGACGGCATCCACGCGATCCGCCACAGCAGTGGTGCGGTCGAGGCTTGCAGCATCCGGCATGATGATCGCAGTCATGACGTATCCCTGGTCCTCATTCGGCACGAAGCTTGTGGGGATCGCCTTGAAGAGATGAACAATTAAATAGACAAGAAACGCTAATATGATGAAGGCGATGACCATCCGCCTGATAACAAGCGTTACGGTGGTGCCGAAGCCACGGGTAATACCGTCTACCGCGCGGTTGAACCAGGCGAAGAACCCGCGCTTCGGCGGTTCGGTATGCCTGAGCAGCAGACCGCACATCGCAGGTGTGAGCGTGAGCGCTACGAATCCGGAGACCGCCACTGAAATGACGATGGTGATTGCAAATTGTTTGTAAAGCTGGCCTGTTGTGCCGGGCAGGAAGGCCGCCGGGATAAAGACCGATGCCATCACCAGCACTACCGCAATCAGCGAGCCTGATATCTCTCCCATACACTGAATTGTCGCTTCCTTCGGAGGGAGGTGGAACTTTGCCATGTTGCGCTCGACGTTTTCAACTACCACGATCGCGTCGTCGACAACCATTCCTATTGCGAGCACCAGTCCGAAGAGCGTAAGCAGGTTGATGGAAAACCCCAGTGCGAGCATGCCCGCAAAAGTGCTTACAAGGGCGACGATGATCGCAACGGCACAGATGATGGTTGTTCGGAAGCTCTGGAGGAAGAGGTATACAACAAGTATCACGAGAAGGATAGCCTCGAACAGTGTGTGAACCACCTCTTCTATGGAGAGGCGCACAAAGTCGTTTGTGTCGAGGGAAACCACATAGTCGAGACCGCTGGGGAAGCGGGGCTTCATGTCTTCAAGCGTCTTGCGGACAGTCTTCGAGACTTCGAGCCCGTTGGCTCCCGGCTGCTGATAAACGGCGATGAATGTGGCGGGAGTGCCATTCAACTTGCTGTCAACTATATATTGCCTAAGGCCTATCTCAGCGCGCGCCACATCCTTTAAGCGGACTATTGCGCTCTCATCATGGCTCGCGCGCAGAATTATGTTTTCATACTGTGACGGCTCCGTGAACGGCCTTTGCGTGACCACAGGAAACGTGAGCTGCACGGGCTCCGACGTGGGCTGCTGCCCGATCTGCCCAGCTCCGTACAGGGCGTTCTGGCTTGCAACAGCCTGCTGGATATCACTGGTAGTGATCCCCAGCGAAGCCATCCGGTCCGGGTTCATCCAGATGCGCATAGCCTGATCGGGTACACCCATTATCTGCGCCTGTCCTGCTCCCGGCACACGTTTGATTGCGTCGAGGACGTAGACATTGGCATAATTCGCGATGTAGTTGCTGCTGTAACGTTCACCCGTGGCGAAGATGCCGATCAGCATCATGATAGACGAGGCTTTTTTCTGTACCGAAACACCTTGCTGCGTTACTGCCTCCGGCAACTGCGGCAATGCGAGGTTGACCCGGTTCTGCACCTGCACCTGCGCGACGTCCGGATCGGTGTCGAGTGTAAAGTAAACGGTTAGCGTCAATTGTCCGTTCGAGGAACTCGTCGAAGACATATACAGCATATTGTCTACGCCGTTGATCTGGGCCTCGATCGGAGCTGCGACAGAATCGGCAAGGGTCTGCGAGTCCGCCCCCGGATAAGTTGCCGATACCGTGACCTGCACGGGTGTGATCGTCGGGTACTGTTCGACCGGAAGGGCAGTCATCGAAACAAGGCCTGCGAGGCAGATGATGATCGCGATTACCGTGGCGAAAATCGGCCGCTCGATGAAGAACTTGGAAAACACGCGTCAGGTCTCCTTTATTCGCCGCGATTTGTTGTAGTAGCTTTCGGGGAGATGCTGCCGGGCCCCCCTGATTCCCGTCCGCTCTCATACGGTTTTGCCGAGACAGTCAATCCGGGACGGAGCGTGAGGCCGCCGTCTACCACCACTTTTTCGCCGGGCTCCAGTCCCTCGAATATGAACCAATCGTCGCCGTGCCATACGCCAACAGTTACGGGCCGCTGCTCGACTTTGTTTTCTTTATCGACTATCCATACAAAGTGCCCTCTTGACCCCTGCTGCACCGAACGTTGGGGGACCAGGATCGCCCTTGGCCGGACAGCGCCTTTCAGACGGGCCCGGACAAACTGGTTCGGGCGCAGCACGCCTTCGGGATTCTTGACACTTGCGCGGATAAGGAAAGTACCGGTCTGCGCGTTATAGGACGGTTCGGCAAAAGTTAGCTGCCCTGTATAAGGATAGACCGAACCGTCCACGAGTATGACTTCGACGGTGTATCTTCCCGCTCCGGGCGTACGCAGCAGGCCCTTGGCGAGCTGCTCACGGTAGTTCTGCATCTCATTTTCTGAGATACTGAAGTTCACCCACATCGGCGAGAGCACGGCAACCGTAGTGAGCAGACTGTTCTGCGGGCTGATGTAGGTTCCGTCCGTTTGCAGGGCTGAACTGCTGACGCCGGTGACCGGCGATGTGATCGTTGTATAAGACAAATTCAGCTTTGCTGTTTCGACCTGTGCCTTAGACTGCTCTACCGCCGCTGCATCAGACTGGTACCGGCCCGTCGCGTCGTCGAGGTCTTTCTGCGAAAGCGCATTCTGTTCGACCAACGGTTTGATTCGCGCAAGGTTTAAGCGGGCCGTTTCAAGCGCCGCCTCCTGCCTGGCAAGAGCGGCTCTGGCCTGGTCAAGCTGGACCCGAAAGGGCTTGGAATCCATCTGGAAAAGTACCTGCCCGGCCTTCACCACTGCGCCCTCTGTGTACATGCGCTTGTCAAGGAAGCCGCTTACCCGGGCCTGAATATTGACAAGGTGCGAGCTTTGAGTCTGCGCAACGTATTCGAATGAAACAGGCACATCTTTCGCTGCTATTTCCATCACTGTAACAACGGAAGGGGGTGGCGCAGATTCCTTTTTTTCGCTTCTGCATGCCAGAGGAAGAAGGGCTGTTGCTGTTATAATGCAGATTGCGAGGAATCGAACATGACATGAAGCGCAAGTTTTACGCTTTTGTTCCATCGGAGGCCCCCTTTTGGAAGCGCTTTTTTGCTTTTTGAAAATTTTCAAAAATGATAGCATTTTTTATCCGGTGACACAATCGTTTTTTCACATACTCACAGACATGAAGTTGAAACCTGTAAGGAAGTGCATCCTGAGGGCGCCGATATAAAATTTCTTGAAAAAGGCAATCTTAATCGCTACAATTTGTTTCAAATAGATGCTAAAACCTTGTTAATCCCGCAAAGCGGAGGTTTCATGATACGTTTGATTACCTGCATTAAAAGGAAGAAAGACATATCGCCGGAAAAATTCAGAAATCATTGGAACGATCCCGAATTCGAGATTCTTCTCGACAAGCTCGTTTCGCTTTTAGAGCCGTTGAGGCTCTCACGGAAACTCACGCTTCAGGTCGGCGCTAATGTCAAAATAATGCAGATGCGGGGAAGTCTGCAGCCTTATGACGCGATTATTGAATGGTGGTTTGAAAACGCCGCCCGGTTGGGGCCCCGGCTCGCAACTCCCGAAGCGCGGGCGGCACTCAGGGAGACGGTGAAATATCAGAGCCAGTTCGTTGATTTCGAGCAATCCCCGTCTTTCTTCACTGAAGGATGAGATTTCCGGCATCTTCAATTCAGACCAATGATTGACGGAACAGAGGCGGTATCATCGCTTTCGCCACGGCGAATCCACCGGAGGCGGACATTCTCGTCTCCCGACAAGAATCGTGATAAAGCCGTTTCGATGCAAAATTTACCCTGCTTGATGAATTGATGAAGACCTATCCCCTTAAAGCGTTTGTTCACCGCGTACTCCTGATCAGGCTTGCTGTTGCAGCGGTGTTGATTGCAGCCTTCGCAGGCCTCACCACGTATTTAACCCAGGAAAGACAACTTAAACGTGAGGTCGTTGACTTCGGGCGGAAGGGCATGGCCGTGCTTGCCGATCAGATGAGAGACATCCTCAGCGAAGGGCCGGTCAAACCGTACGAGGCGCTGCGCAAAGTACTGGCGGAGGGCGGTGAGCCGGTGATCTATCAAGCCGGCCGCTTTGTCGAAGTGCAGTTCTATGAAAAGACCGCTGTGGTAATAGCGGAAAAATCGGCCGCGGACTATAAGGGCATCGCTGATGTGAAACGATTCATCGAAGCGGAGCCTTTTGCTTTTCCCGACGCCGGTCAAATACAGGCAAAGACAATACATATCGGTCGGGAATTTCTTATTTTTCTCGCGACCCCTGTAACGGACCGACGAGGCATTGTACGGGCTTATGTAAGAGGTATATTTGCGGTTTCACCTGAGATGGTGTCTGAGATACGACAAACGATCGTACGCAACGTATTGATCATTATCGCAATTATATTCAGCGTCACCGCACTCCTATATCCGGTCATCCTCCATCTTATGCACCGTATGGCCGATTATTCTAAGGGACTCCTTGATGCAAACCTTGAAACTCTCACAGTTCTTGGAAGCGCCATCGCCAAGCGCGACAGTGATACGGATGCGCATAATTACCGGGTGTCGCTCTATGCCGCGCACATTGGCGAAACCATCGGGCTGAGTTCGGCTGAAATGCGGACGCTCATCAAGGGATCGTTTCTGCATGATGTGGGTAAAATCGGCATACCTGACAGCATCCTGTTGAAGACGGGACGGCTTGATGAAAATGAGTTTCGGATCATGAAGACCCATGTAGACCAGGGCGTTGAGATCGTGAAGCATTCGGTGTGGCTAAGTGACAGTATCGATGTGATAAAATTCCATCACGAAAAATATAGGGGCGGCGGCTATCCCGACAATATCCATGGCGAGCAGATTCCTGTCACAGCCCGCGTCTTCGCCATTGCCGACGTATTCGATGCGCTCACCGCGGCACGCCCTTACAAGAATCCCCTCGGTTTCGAGGAAGCCATGGAGATTCTAAAGGAGGGGAGAGGAAAACATTTCGACTCGAAGCTGCTTGACGTCTTTGGTACGATAGCCCCCGACCTGTATGCCAGGTACGCCGGTCACGAAGGAGACGATCTGCGCCGGGAACTTGTCAGAGTGGTCGAAAAGTATTTCAGCGCCGGGCTTGAGGTCCTCCGTTACGGAAAGGAATAGTAGCCGGTATGAGTGATACCAAATCGGGCGATAAGAGACTCAATTACCTGATGTGCGCGTCATTGCGAGTCCCGAATGCTTTCGGGACGTGGCAATCTCGCTGTGAGAGACGAGATTTCTACGTTTCACTCCTAATGACACTACTCTCTTTGTCATCGCGATCCGCCATTGGGCGGAGTGGCGATCTCGCTGTTGAGACCAACGGATAGATTGCCACGTCGCTGCGCTCCTCGCAATGACTTAATGACACTAAGAGCAGTATAGAAAGAATCTCTGTACCGAGATATGCTGCCCGCAGTGACAACTTCTCATCGCTGTTCGGATTGGAATCTTGTTGTATTTTCTGAACGACAGCAGAGTATCCTTATGGCATCTCAGAGTCGTGCGGGTCTATTGTTCGGATGAATCCGTTTTTTTCGTCCCGGGCTTATAGATAGTGAGCAGACGGGTAATGAAGACGCCTATGTAAAGCACCCCGACAATTCCCTCAAGCATTGCAAGAGAACGTGCAATCCCCGAGATCGGCCTAAAATCACCGTAGCCAACGGTAAGAAGAGTGATGAAACTGAAATAAACAAAATCAGGCCGCGCCCGGCCGTTGTCGGCCACGGGAGTATCGCTTACTAAAAAAGCTTGCGGTTGGAGGGAAAAAACTATATGGTAAAAACTTGCCCATATGAAACCTAACAGGAGATAAACACTGACCGCACCAAGTATTTCGTCCCTTGTTACTTCTTCACCCTTCATTACATAAGCAAGAACTATAACCAGCACATATATATAGAATATTGCAATAAGAGCTGCAGCAATAACATCTAATAATATCGATCCGGTCTTAAAATACATCGCTGCTGACAACACCTGCAGTGTACTGATCACAGCGGCTATGACGACATGTTTCCTTATTGTGCCGACTGCATAAATTCCTGCTATGAGCGTCAATCCGTTGAGACTGAGGACAAGCAACGGGTGCACTTTTCCATAAGGATAAGCGAATAGCAGCAACAACAGGGACAGCAGAAGCAAGAGGCAACGATCCTTGAGCATGCCGGGAAGACCTCTGGATGAAGCTTTGCGCGTTTTAGTGGTTGCCATATCGAGGCGCTCTCAAATTAAATTACTTTGGACTATATAGAGGCCTTATATATGTTGTCAAGGATTTACTTATAATCTGTCTCAAAATCGGTTTCCCCTGAAAAAGGCGTCATGCCCGCGAAAGCGGGCATCCAGAGAAGCCCGGAACTGGATTCCCGCCTGCGCGGGAATGACGAAGAAAGACCGGACGACGAAGAAACTGGATTTTCAGAATAGGTTCTGAGAAGTATTTGTCTAATCGGCATTATTGTGGTAATAATAGTTGCATCTGATGGATTATCGACTGATAAGGATTATGTGTGTCAGTAAAGAAATGAATCAACGAAACCGCAGCACCCTATGAACATGAATAAGAGAACGGCGGGAAAAGTGAGGCACGCCGAACATGACAATATCCGCACCGGTCTCGATCATGAAGCCATTGCACAGTCGTTTCTTGACAGCCTCTACTTCACACAGGGCAGAACGCAGTCAGTGGCGACAAAGAATGACCTCTACATGGCTCTTGCCCATGCGGTGCGCGACAGACTCCTCGCGCTGTGGATCAAGGATCTGCAGAGTCTGGAGAAGAGCCATGCGGACATCAAGTTTGTCTGCTATCTGTCCGCCGAGTTTCTTCCGGGACCTCACCTCGGGAACAATCTGATCAACCTGGGGATTTACGAGGAGGCGCGCAAAGCCCTCGGCGTTCTCGGATATAATCTGGAAGATCTGCTCGGGCACGAAGAGGAACCGGGCCTCGGAAACGGGGGACTGGGAAGGCTCGCTTCGTGTTTTATGGATTCCCTTTCGACTCTCCACGTTCCGGCTATTGGCTACGGGATACGTTACGAGTTCGGCATATTTGATCAGGAGATTCGCGACGGATGGCAGGTCGAAATCACCGATAAATGGCTCGGTCTGGGGAATCCCTGGGAAATAGCCCGTCCGGAACTAAGCCAGAGTGTGAATCTCGGCGGGCACACTGAACCGTACTATGACGAACATGGGCGGTACCGTGTGAGGTGGATTCCGGCTAAAGTGATTAAAGGCGTACCCTGCGATACCCCTATTCTGGGATACAAAAGCAAAATCTGCAATACTCTGCGCCTGTGGAAGGCCGAAGCGATTGAATCTTTCGATTTCCGGGACTTTAACGTGGGCGACTATTACGCGGCTGTCAACGAAAAGGTTTTTTCGGAGACGATAACGAAAGTCCTCTATCCGAACGACGAGCCGGAGGTCGGCAAAAAACTCCGTCTCGCACAGCAATACTTTTTTGTTTCCTGTTCCCTCAAGGATATGATACGCATGGCCGGTCTTTTGGGTACCGGCGTTAACAATTTCAGTAAGAGGTTTGCCGTGCAACTGAATGACACCCACCCGTCTATCGCGGTAGCCGAATTGATGAGGCTTCTGGTGGATGAACACGATATGGAATGGGAGAAGGCCTGGCAGATTACTCAGGATACCCTCGGATACACCAATCACACGCTGTTACCGGAGGCTCTCGAAAAATGGTCTCTTGGCCTGTTCAAGTTCATTCTCCCCAGACACGTCGAGATCATTTATGAAATCAATCGGCGCTTTCTTGATGAAGTGAGGCTTAAGTATCCTGGAGACGATGAGAAAGTATCCGGGCTTTCACTTATCGATGAGACCGGCTGTAAGTATGTACGGATGGCCCACCTCGCGACCATTGGCAGCCACGCCGTTAACGGAGTTGCCGAACTTCACTCCGAGCTTCTCAAGAAAGACGTGCTGCGCGATTTCTACAAACTCTGGCCGGAGAAGTTTCACAACATTACGAACGGGGTGACGCAGAGGCGATGGGTCGTACTCAGCAATCCCGGACTTGTTTCCCTCATCACGAAGAACATAGGAGAGCGGTGGATTAAACACCTTGAGGACCTTGACAGACTTGAACCCCTTGCCGATGATGCGGAGTTCTGTAACAAATGGCGGCTTGTGAAGCGGAATAATAAATCAAAGCTTGCAGCCATCATAAAGGAGCGCACCGGCACAGTCATTGATCCCGACTCTATGTTCGACATACAGGTCAAACGGATACATGAATATAAGAGGCAGCACCTGAAAGTTTTACATATCATCACTCTCTATAACCGCATAAAGCGCGATCCGGGTATGGAGACAGCGCCACGGTCGTTCATCTTCGGGGGGAAAGCAGCACCCGGATACTTCATGGCAAAACTGATTATCAAACTTGTCAATTCCGTGGGAGAGGTGGTGAACAATGATCCCGATGTCAGGGGGCGTCTGAAGGTCGCATTCATTCCCAATTTCAACGTTCGGCTCGGGCACCGCGTCTATCCTGCGGCGGACCTCTCAGAACAGATTTCGACTGCGGGCAAGGAGGCCTCCGGGACAGGCAACATGAAGTTTGCTATGAACGGAGCTTTGACCATAGGAACGCTTGACGGAGCCAATATCGAAATCCGTGAGGAAGTGGGCGAGGAAAATTTCTTTCTCTTCGGGCTGACGACCGGGGAGGTCTACGACATGAAGACAAGGGGATACAAGCCCCGTGAATATTATGAATCTAACGCCGGCCTGCGTGAAGTGATCGACCAGATCAATTCGGGGTATTTCTCAAGGGAAGACAAGAACCTGTTTAAACCTCTGGTGGATTC